>QQUB01000866.1 GCA_008501835.1 Bacteroidota bacterium | reverse complement strand
AAATGATAAATGGGCTTAAACTTGACCATTTTTTCAAAATAAATTGCAAGATTTTTCAATGAAACCAAAAAAATATTTGTTATGAAAAAAGCATTATTACTGATCATCAGTATTTCTTTATTTACCATAAAAGTTTCTGCCCAAGGAGGCATGTGGATTCCTTCCCTGCTGGCGGATCTCAATGAGACAGAAATGCAATCATTGGGCATGAAAATGAGTGCAGAAGATATTTACAGTGTGAATAACAGTAGTCTTAAGGACGCAATTGTTCATTTTGGAGGCTTCTGCACAGGTGAAATCATTTCGGACCAGGGTCTTGTCCTCACCAATCACCACTGCGGGTATGGACAAATCCAATCCCACTCCACCCTGGAAAACAACTACCTCCAGGATGGATTCTGGGCAGCCACACTAGAAGATGAGAAGCCTAACGATGGGCTCTTTGTAAGATTTATTGTCAGAATTGAAGATGTGACAAAAGCAGCCATGAAAGGGGTTACCGGAGACATGGATGAAAAATCCAGACAGTCCCAGATTGATAAGAATATCAATGCTGTCAAAGAAAATGCTTCTAAAGAATCTTACCAGGAGGTTTCCGTTAAACCTTTTTATAAAGGCAATCAGTATTTCCTTTTTGTTACAGAAACCTACAACGATGTGCGCTTGGTTGGTGCACCGCCATCTTCCATTGGAAAATTCGGAGCCGATACAGACAACTGGGTATGGCCAAGACATACCGGGGATTTCTCCATTTTCCGCATCTATGCCGGTAAGGATAATAAGCCTGCAGAATATTCGCCGGACAACGTACCTTTTAAGCCAAGACATCATTTGCCTATTTCACTTGATGGAGTTTCAGAAGATGATTTTACGCTCGTTTTTGGATTTCCGGGAAGAACTGATGAATATTTGACTGCTTCCGGTGTTGATATGCGTATCAATAAGCTTAACCCGGTAAGAATCAGCGTAAGAGATGAATCTCTGGATGTACTGGGAGAAGTAATGAGAGAGGACCCTGAACAAAGATTAAAATATGCTTCCAAACAGTCAGGAATTGCCAATGGATGGAAGAAATGGATCGGAGAAATTCAGGGAATAGAAAAATCCAATGCCATAGCCAATAAAAAGGCTTATGAAAAGAAATTCACCGCAGCCCTTAAGAAAGATCCTAAAATGGAGGAAGCCTATGGCAGCCTTATACCTGAACTCGATAAATTATATACCGAGATCACCCCTTATGCGATAAGCCGTGATTATGTCAACGAAGTCATCTGGAGGAATATTGAATTGTTCTACGTCGCTGGAGTTTCCGACAGATTCTTGAACATGTATGAAAATAGTGGCCTGGAAGGAATTAAGGGCCGCTTGCCGGCACTTATTGGATTCCTGGAGGGCTACTATAAGGATTTCAGTCCTGAGGTGGATAAGGAAATTTTTGAACGGGTAATGAATATCTACTACACTAAGGTTGACAAAAAGCATCAGTCACAATATGCCAGGGATCAATATACTTTTGCCGGGGAGAGTATGAGTGCTTTATCCAATGACATTTACACTAAAAGTATCCTGACCAAAGGCGACAGAGTTATCAAAACTTTGAAAGAAGCCCCGGAGGAGTTTTTTAAAGCACTGGCAGGCGACCCCGGATTCATGCTTCGCAAATCTATTCAGGAAGCCGTTAATGAGCATGTAAACGGAGAATTTAATCGTATCAACACCCAAATTGGTGCACTCAACAGCCAATACATGAAAGCACAGATGGAAGTATTCCCTAAAAAGCGTTTCTTCCCGGATGCCAATAGTACATTGAGGGTTACTTACGGGCAGGTCAAGGGTTATGCACCCCGCGATGCCGTTTATTATACTCCCGTTACATATCTCGATGGAGTTGTTGAGAAATATGTTCCCGGAGACTACGAATTTGATGTGCCTCAAAAACTGCTTGACCTTTATGAATCTAAAGATTATGGGAATTACGCTGACAGCAATGGAAAGGTCCCTGTATGTTTTATTGGAACAAATCATACATCCGGAGGAAATTCAGGTAGCCCTGCCATTGACGCTCACGGGAACCTCGTAGGCTTGAATTTCGACAGAGTTTGGGAAGGAACCATGAGTGATGTAAACTATGATCCTGAAATTTGCAGGAATATCATGGTGGATGCCAGGTACATCCTGTTCATCGTCGATAAATATGCAGGAGCCACCAGACTCATAGAAGAAATGGATCTGGTACATCCTAAAAAGAAATAAGATAAAAGTTATGGGTCTTGGAAAACAAGACTTATAAAAATATTGTAAAAGTGGCTTTACCTTTAAGGCCACTTTTACTTTTTTAATACCAAGGGTATGAATTTTTACTGGAGAAAAACGCTCGGGCTTATTAGATCCCGTTTGATTTATTACTGGAAACCTTTCAACAAAAGAAAACTTAAAGGTTTTTACAGCACTTTTATCAAACCGGGTGATCTGTGCTTTGACATCGGAGCTCACCTAGGCAACCGATCCGATGCCTGGCTCAGCCTGGGTGCAAAAGTTATTGCTGTTGAACCACAACCTGGCTGTACAGAATTCCTGAAAAATAAGTTTTCTCATTTACCTGATTTTACCCTCATTGAAAAAGCTGTTGGAAAGGAGCAGGGAAAAGCCACCTTACACATCAGCTCACTTACTCCAACCGTAACAACCCTTTCATCTGAAAACTGGAGAACAATGATCAATGAAAGCAGTGGAATACATGTAGCCTGGGATACCCAGATTGAAGTTGAAGTTATCACTCTTGATGACTTGATCAGCCAATACGGCATTCCTGCCTTTTGCAAAATTGATGTGGAAAATTTTGAACTGGAAGTTCTGGAAGGGCTCCATGAAGTCATTCCTGCTCTATCTGTAGAATTCTTCAGTAAAACACCTGATATGACCATTGCCTGCATTAAGAGGCTGGAAGCATTGGGAAGTTATGAATACAACTGGTCCTTTGGAGAAAGTCAAAAAATGGTTAATAAAGACTGGCAAAATAGCAGGGAAACCATAAACCTATTATCTAACCTTTCACCAGGTGCTCCCTCTAGTGGAGATCTTTATGCCAAATTGATCAATGTAAAAAATGATCAATAAAGAGCCAGGAAAATATCCCTGTAAGTAAAATCATAATTCCCCAGGATTTAATTACGGTCCACAAGGGATATGGTGATTTAAAGGGTTCCCATTTTCTTCCTTTGCCCTTTGGAAGAGGTCCCTTCAACTTCCAGGCTTTTAAAAGGTTTTGAGAAAAATTACTTCGGTACTGAGGTTTTGGAATAGCATTTCCATATCGATCTTTGTAATTGGGCCAAATATCTCTGTTCTTTTTCATTTGATCAGTTTTTTTTTAAAACGGGTTATGAGCTTCTGGTTTAAGCTAGCTATAAAATTATTTTGGAGCAAAATATTACGATGAAACGGTGAAATAACACGCTAAACTATTTTTTATGACTTCTTGCAGGCAAAGTTGAGAATCAAAAAATCTGGAATTTTTGCTATTTATTTGTAGTTTGCATATCAAATTGAAAAATTACGCCATGAAAACATTTTTCACTGCTCTGATTATTACCCTTATAACTATTCCTTCCGTTACTGCTCAGCAACATTATACCAAACAAACTCCCCTTCCCTGTCTGAACAAAGAATTCAGCGTTGTGGTACATATGGTTCGAGATACTTTTGGTGACATTGGCGTTACTGAAGCAGAGGTGCAAAATGCCATTGATTCTCTCAATTATTACTTTGAACCTATCTGTGCCAGCTTCAATATTTGTGAATTCAGAATAATTGACAATTTCCAATACTCCATTCCTCTGAACATGAATGAATGGGAAGAAATGCAGGTTAAATACCACCAGAATAACCGGATTAATCTTTATCTGGTCAATCTGGTTACCTGGAGCGAAGATATCTGTGGGTTTGCAACTTTTGAGGGCATCGGAGAAATGGAATCTGGTGGAATCCTGCTCAATAAATTCTGCAGCTTAAGCAGTTTTAAAGGGTTGCCTCACCTGATGGGACATTATTTCGGATTATACCATACGAGCAACAATCCCGGCACCGAGCTGGTCAACGGAAGTAATTGTGAAACCGCAGGCGACGAAATATGTGATACCCCGGCTGATCCTTATGTCCCTACAGAAAATCTCCTGGATTACATAGATCCTACCAATTGCAGATTTATTTTTCCGGGCGGGGATCCTAATGGTGAATTTTATTTGACCCATACGTCAAATATCATGTCATTTTATCCTCAATCCTGTCAGTGTGGTTTCACTCACGGGCAGTTTCAACGGATGGCAGAATTCTACCTCAATACGGAGTTTAAGATGTGGTAGTTTAAGTTTGTACCTCCATCAAAACTCCATCTAAAATGAAATGAACGAATGTTCTTACAACAGGCGTACCGTTCATTGCCTGAAGTGCCTGCCGACTCAAAGACAGTTCTGAAGAGAGTGCTAAAGCTCTTTTTTTCAATAATTTTTCCTGACCTGTTGTATGGTCATTTTTGATCATAATGATTCCTTCCGAGGTAATCAGAAGAAAATCAATGGTAACGGTAAACAGTTGATCACCGACAAAATGGCTCAAAGGAAAGTGCCCTTTAATTGTTTTCGAATCTAATTCATTTTCAAGTAACCGGTAGAATGCCGAGGCCCTCCCCTTAAGGGAAAGTTTTCCTATATCTTCCGAAATGCTAAAATGATTAGCTAGCCGAATTTCAACTGATTCGCCAGCTTCAGGATTTTCCAAATGCATATCTGCCCAAAAAAAAGAAGCAATGATCTGTCCGATTTCCTGCTGGCCTTCAAAATCTTCAACCAATACCGGAGGATGGTAATGGAATACATTCACAATCTGTCCTTTCACTTCCAGTGCCGTCGGGTCAATCCTGAACGGCGGGAAAAAATCTTTTCCCACCCCTCTGTCGAAATATTCCGGCAACTTGCCTGAATCATCCAGTCCTTCAGCTTCAAAACTTCTGGGCATTTCGAATATAGTGGTATCTTTTACAAGGAATTGGTTCAACCATTCCCATTGAGTTTCATTGCTGTCAGGGTCCAGGACCGGAAAGTCTTCCCGTCCTTCATGCCATACTCTATTGAGCCACTTAGTAGGATAAGCATTGGTAGGAAAAACGATATAATCTCTGGCCCTGGTTATGGCTACGTAAAGCAGTCGTGATTCTTCTCTCAGAGAATTTTTAAGCTTATTTTCCTTGGCTACGCTTTCATTGATGCGTTTTTCTAGTTCTGTTTTCCGATACTGATCTCCATACGGATTGACCCAAAATCTCAACCAGCGATTTCCCAGAACATCATTGAGATCTACTTCATTTTTTTCGGCTACAATGTCCAACCCCCAAACGTCGGCCCGTAACTTATCATCCAGGTTATGGCAAACAACGATAGGCCATTCCAGTCCCTTACTTTTATGATAAGTCAAAACGTTAACCGCACCTGGTCCGGTTCCTGCACCCTGAAGGTCATTTTGGTTTCGTTCCAATTCGTCCAGCCACAGGTAAAACCCACCCAACGAAGCTGCACTGTGCATTCTGTTACAGGCATCCTCATAATCCAGGGCAAATTTCCTGAGGGTTTCCACATTTTCCAATCTTTGCCCTTCGTTACCCCAGGAGGTAATTATTCTTCTTAGGTCCAGGACCTCCAAAACATAATCCAATATTTCAGCACTTGAAAGCTCAGCAGTTTCAAGTCTCAATTGATCCAATTTGACAATTTGTTCCTGGTCTGCAGCCCATTGGTGGAAAGCGGGATCTGACTGTTTCTGTTCCAACCATTTTAGCCGATCTTCAATAATCTCTTCCACTGGTACATTTGCCCCAAGCAAAAGGATTTCGGCAACAGCCAAAGAGTCCTTGGGGTTTAAGAGGTATTTTAAGCAGGCAAGGATCAATTTAGCTTCGGCTGTGTTTAACAAACCGCTTCTTGCGATGGCTACCTTTAATCCCGCTTCGTTTAATGCAGTAGCCATAACCTGGCACCCTGCATTAGACCTGCACAAAACAGCTACGTCCCCCGGGACAGCCTTTCTGCATTCTTTCTCTCCTTTGGGCTGAATAAAAATCCCTTTTTCTAATTCATCCTTAATAGTCCGCGCAATGCAATGTTCCATCCAGGGTTTAGCTGGCTGCCTTCCTTCGCCCTCAGGTTTAAAATGCCAGTGGATAAGGGCATTGCCCATCATGGAAGATTCATCCTCCTTATTAATACTTTCTTTGGATGCTTTTTTGGTCCTTTTTGGGTTGAGTGCTACCTGCTCAACCGGCATTTCAGAAAAGGCTTTGGTGAAAATCGCATTCGCCGCAAAAACAGCATCTTCTCTGGATCGCCAGGAATCCTTTTGAATATCTTCCGGCCTGACACCTCCGCTTTGTTCAATAATGGCCTGCATCAAACGGGGCTCTGCTCCCCGAAAGCCATAGATGGACTGCTTGGGATCTCCAACCCAAATGGATTGATCAGCTAATTTGGCCAGTTTCAGGAAAACAGATAATTGTATGGGACTGGTATCCTGAAATTCATCTACCATCAACAGACTCAACTCCTCTTTAAGTACTTCCTGAACAATGGGATGATCCAGCAACTTATTCACATAAGCTTCCATATCCGTATAATCGATCAGTCCCCGTTTGTTTTTATAATTGGTGTATTCCCGGATGGCCTCAATGGAAATGGTGAATAAAAGGTCGATGTAATCTTTGATGTCCTTGTGAAAGTCCGGGTGCGTATCATGTAGCCTGGCAAAACGCTGAAGCGGCTCTATATCTTCACGACTTTTTGCACCCGTACTGACTTTGGATAATTTGGCCCATTGATACCAGAATAAAAAACCTCGCAATTTTAATTCCCGGAGGGTTGTTTTTAATAAATCGACAACGTCCGCAGTTTTTTTGGTGGTATCCTCATTATCTTCCAGCTTCTGAATGGTTTCAAGGATCTTTTCCTTTAAACTCTCATTAAACCATTCAGCATTTTTATCCGAAACAGGACCTAGGAATTCCTTGTAGGTTTCAAAGGACCGGGACTTACTTTTTTCAAGCACTTCTATGTCAAAATCATTCGCACGCGCCAAAGAAGTTATTTGATGAACTTCTTTTCGCCAATCAAAGAATTCCCGTTTATTGAGCCCTAATTTACTGGCTAATGCATCCATTGCCTCAACACGCTCCCTCCTCAAAACGGTAGCAAGCGACTGGTTAAACATAAAATGTTCATCCTCCTCTGCAATAATACTGACCTCCGGAGAGACTCCCGCCTCAAAAGCAAACCTTCGAAGCAACTTGACTCCAAGACTGTGCACAGTACCGATCAGGGCATTGGTCAGTTCATCCGCCTGTTGGGCAAATCCTTCCTCCAATAAACTAACTCTGACCCGTTCCTGTAATTCAGCAGCCGCCTTTTTCGTAACAGTAGTAGCGATGATCCCGCTGGCGGATCACCC
>QQUB01000722.1 GCA_008501835.1 Bacteroidota bacterium | reverse complement strand
TTCCGGAAGTTACCCCCTGGGTACTGGATCAACTGGCGCAATACGATGCCAAGGCCACTTTCTTCTGCGTAGGTGACAATATTCGCAAATACCCGGAAATTTTTCAAATGGTGAAAGACCAGGGGCACGTTACCGGTAACCACACGGTAAACCACCTCGATGGCTGGTCTACCGAAAACATTTCTTATTTCCATAACATTCGCCGTTGTGCACGTCAGGTGGGTACGGACCTTTTCCGTCCTCCATATGGCAGGTTGAAACCACAGCAGGCTTTATTCCTGCAAAGACACTACCGCATTGTGATGTGGGATGTTCTCAGCGGAGATTTTGACCCTAAGATCACACCGGAGCAATGTTACGAAAACGTTATTCGAAATGTACGTCCCGGTTCCATCATTGTATTCCACGACAGCCTTAAAGCACAGGAAAAACTGGAATATACGTTACCAAAGGTACTTGAATACCTAAATGCCGCGGGTTATTCCTTCAACGCTCTGCACGAGCAGAAAATGGAACAACCTCAGTTGGTAAAGAGTATCGCATAGTTCAGTCCGCAGTAAACAGTTGACAGTCGCCAGTCAGAATAAATTCCTGGTTGTCAGTTTTTCACCTCGGATTTGACATGTCGGTTGTTTGATACTTAAACTACCGGATCCATATTAAATTGCAATGTTATCCAACATAAAAGGCCGCTTGCGGATGCAGGCGGCTTTTGTTTTTGTTATAAACTTCATAGCCTTGAAGTTCAAAACGTATAAGGCCAACTCAAAATGCTGCTTCCCAGAAGATTCTAATTGGCAACAATGATTTTTCTAAAGAATCGCTCTCTCCCTTCAAAGCATATCAGATACACTCCGTTCGGGATATTATCCATATCCAGGCTGGTTTCCTTTCCGGACCAGCGTTTTAATATCCGACCATTAAAGTCCTTCAAATAGATTTCTTCCATTTGATTAAGCTCCTGAAATTCAAGGTTCAGTTTTTGACCGGAAGCAACAGGGTTAGGGAATATTTTTACCGGGGCAAATTGCACCTCCTCATTGGCGACCTCAACACTTTGATGAATAACCCCCACCGCATCCAGATCAAATCCGCCAACTGGAAATCCGGTTGGAAAGGGATCGTTAACCAGATTTCCAAAGGCATCTCGGCTACCAATAGCGGGATCAATACTGCCAATAACATCAATGATCCGCACGTGAGTTATGTTTTCCAGATCAAGAATATCAGCATACCCGACCAACTCATCCAGGTCAAAAGGTGTACCGTAACCACCACGGTATTTACCGGCCAGATTATTCACCTTCGTAGCATCGGACACTCCAAAGGTGGCAGTTTGTTCCGTAGTATCTGTCAATGAGGTGGCCGGAAAACGCACAAATTGGGCTCCGTCACTGCTGACCTCTACAAAGGCAAATTCCAGAAAAAGATCATCAAAACCGTTTTCAAAAACTGCAAAATCCCATCCTTCCCCATTACGGATCGGATGTTCAAAGGTCAGGGTAGCGACTCCCGCATCCCCCAGACTTACCACAAGATTGTCTGCCGGACCGGGAACATTTTCTGCTTCGCCGTTAGTTGTTTCTCCCAATGATTCCATGAGAATATTCTGAAGCCCTCTTTCTACCTCACATCCTGTTGCCCAATTAATGAATTGTGGATCATCCACATGAATGGCCGTGCTTCCTTCCTGTCCGGCAGGAGGTGCGAATTGAGCAGCCAGGTGCCCTGATAATAGCAGGACAGTAAGGCATATTTTATATCGAAAAATCATGATATTTTTTCCGTTTAACTTTCAGGAATTTGTCGCAAAGATATCCATTATCCATGTTTGGACACCAAAATATTTGAAAACGAAAAGTGCTGATGGATAATTTAACAGGTTCAATAATTATCGAATTGAGGATCTCCCAGATAGTTTACCCCTTAACTTTAACACTTCCACATAGAAAACAACCCTGCCAATCACGCAACCCTGCACCATATATTCCGTATTATTGCAATAATTATTCTCTTACTTTACCCGGAAGGTATCCTCCCTAACCCTGCACCTTCTGTTCACCCGTATTATAAACACAACATAAAACAGGCGGTGGATACCAATAATTCCTGCAACAGGAATAATGTTAACTAAACTCTCAGTAATGAAAAGATCCATAAAAGTGCTCTCTGTTGTCCTCATTTTGAGCATAGTTGGTACAGGGTACTACTTCTTCCAGGATACACGCGACCCATACATCAAGGACGTGGACCATTCAGTGCCTGAGGAAATGATCCCTCAATTCAGGGAAATTTCTTTTGATTTTTTCCACAACTTCGACCCTAAACAGTCCCTACCATTAGTTGGCAGTTGCCTTATTGATATTGATGATGATGGAACAGACGAAGTATTCATTGGTGGTGGTCATAATCAAAAAGATGTACTCTACCAATACAAAAACGGCGACTTCGAAGACATTTCAGATATCGTAAATCTTCCTGAAAAATTTGGAGCAGTGACTCATGGTGCTGTTTCATTTGATCTTGATGAAGACGGATACACGGATTTATTACTGGCCCGCGATGATGGAGTTTGGCTCATGAAGAACAACGATGGTAAGTTCACCCCCAACCAGATACAAGTGCCTTTGAATGACAGTTCGATTCCGGTCTCTTTTTCCCTTGGGGATGTGAACAGGGACGGATTCACGGACATCTTCGTTTGTAATTACGTTCCATTAACTGAGAAGAAAAAACAACGTGTTTTCAATGACGAAAACTATGGGGCTTCCAGCCTTTTATTGCTGAATAACGGCAACAACACCTTTCGCAATGTCACAAAAAATTACGGTCTGGATTACACACATAATACTTATCAGGCGGTAATGGTGGATCTGGACGATGACCACTGGCTTGACCTGGTCGTTGCTTATGATACCGGAGAAACGAGGACCTATCGTAATCTTGAAGGCCAGCAATTCATCCCAATGGCTAATCCATTGACCGGAAGATTTGCCTTTCCAATGGGTATTGGTGTTGGAGACTTCAATAATGATGAAAAGATCGACCTGTTCTTTACCAATTCCGGTTCCTCGGTTCCCAAATCAATAGCAAAGGGGGACCTGGAGGATGAACAGCAACTGGTTCTGCAATGGTTGTTATTTCGAAACGAAGGGGGATTCCAGTTTACAGATATTTCGGAAGAAGCCAAGGTGGCTGATTTTGAATTTGCCTGGGGTTGTGTACTGGAAGATTTCAATCTGGATGGTCGTCAGGATTTAGCTGTTGCAGAAAATTCTATCAAGTTTCCTCCTCACCGGGCGTTCAAACTACCCTGTCGATTTTTATTACAAAAAGAAGACGGCACCTTCGCTGCAGTAGAACAACAGGCCGGGCTGGTAAATCGCAACTATGCACTCACTCCCCTCACCAGTGATTTTAATGATGACGGATATCCGGATCTTGTTTATGTCAACCTCAATGGCCCGGTCCGGGCCTTCCTAAATGAAGGAGGGGATCACAATTACCTCAAGGTCAAACTGGTGGAAAGCGGAGGAAATGCCGGCACAAAAGCTACGCTGCAAATGAAGGATGGAAAGAAATTGTCCGATGTTTATATCATAGGCGAAGGCCTCTCAGCTGACCAGACAAACACCATGACCTTTGGTCTTGGAAAGGCTACCGATGTCAGCTCCCTGGTGATCACCTACCCCTCGGGGCAACGGGATACTTTAATGGAACCCGAGATCAATGAAACCTATGTTTTTCCTTCCAGTGAGTTTAGTATTTTGAATTAGGCAAAGGGTTCAAAGCCTACGGGACATTATTTATTTCCGCAAACCCTTAGAGCTGTTTCGTAGAGGGCCGCGAAGAAGTGGAGAGAAACTTTGGAAATTCTCCTTTCATTAACCTCACCCGATCCTCCTCATAACCTCCTCCCGGAAAGCTGCCCCCACAGGTACCCAGTCACCTTCGATCCGCACCCTTCCGGACTCCACTGCATCTATGCGAGACATCGGTACCAGGAATGATTTATGAACCTGCATAAAGTCTTTAGGCAGATTGTCGAGGGCCTGGCGGATATTTTCGCGAACCAGGATCTTTTTTCCTTTTATGTGGTAGGTCATATAATTGCCATCCTTCTCCAGGAAACGAATATCGCTGACTGCTACTTTCAGCAATTGATAACCACTTTTGAGAAATAGAAATGCTTGCTGTTCTTTGATTTCTTTTTCGGAAGATTGCAGCTTTTTTATGCGGTTGATTGCTTTGAGGAACCGTTCAAAGGTAATGGGTTTGAGCAGATAGTCCTCAACCGCAAATTCATAACTTTTGACGGCATATTCTGAATAGGCCGTGGTGAGGACTACATGAGGACGATCTTCGAGGGTTTCGAGGAAGGAAATACCAGAGAGTTGTGGCATATTGATGTCGAGAAAAATTACATCAACCGTGTTATTATAAAGAAACTCGAGAGCTTCCAACGGGTTTCGAAAAGTTGCGACACATTCTACAAAAGGAATCCGGCCAATATACCTTTCCAGCAATTCCAAAGCATTGGGTTCATCATCAACCAAAATAGCTCGTATCATGACAATTGCAATTTTAATGCTACCTTAAAAACATCCGTTTCCTCCCTGATTGTCAAACTTTGTTGGTGAGGATAGATCAATTTCAGTCTTTTACGTACGTTCTCCAAACCAACACCATGATACTGATCCGACATGCTTTCCCGGTCACTATGATGCATTGAATTAGCAGTAGTAAAATCCAGTATATCATCCTTAACATCAATGGTTATCCGCACAAACGATGCTTTATCCGGAGCAATTCCGTGTTTAAAAGCATTCTCGATAAAAGGGATCAATAAGGCTGGAGCGATCTTGTACTCGTCAATATTCCCGGACACCTTAAACCTGACTTCGATAGGATCATTTTCACTATACCGCAGTCCATTCAGTTGGATATAGTCCCTGATAAATTCGATCTCCTGTTCCAACGGAATGAATTCGGATTGTGTGTCATAAATGATAAACCGTAAAAGATGTGATAATCGCGAAATACCTTCAGAGATTTCAGGTTGTTCATGCCGTTCGGAAATAGCCAATAGATTATTCAACGCATTGAACAAAAAGTGAGGGTTGATCTGAGAACGCATAAGCTGCAATTCGGCAGACAACTTCTCCTTGGCCAAAGATTGTTGCTTATGCTCCAGCCGGACTTGATGACGAATCGCTCCATAGGCAACTGAAACAGCCAGGTAAAACCCATAAATAATGGAAATCATGCGAAGGTAAAGCCCATCGAACAACTGGTCAGTAAATTTAAGAATGAGCAATTCTATGCCAACGCAGGCAGCTATCGTCACAACCAAAAAGCCGAGGTACAGGATAAGGCTTCGTCTTTTATAAAAAAGAGGGATGAGCAGAAAGGTATTCAGGTAAAACAAGATCGCCCGTGGTGGAATCCCGGCAAAGGAGATGACTTTGACGGGGCCTTGTGTCTGTATTTCCCTGTACAGGTCGTTTTCTCTGATAATTTCGACCTCTGTCAAATTGAACCCTACCAGGGTGGAGACCACCCAGGCGGTTCCCAGCCAGAAGAGGATATTGAGAAGTATCTCGATGTATCTGCCCACTTTTTCGAATAAAAATAAAGAGATTTCCCGGGTCGGCCTAAAAGTTGTGATGAACGGGGGTTTTTAGGTATGAAAGGAGCGGTTGGATCGTCCGGAAAAGTTAAAGCTGTTACGCAGAGTACCCAGGGAAGCGCTGAGAGTCGCTGAGGAAATATGGAATTATTCTCTGCTGTATCATTAATTTCCATTAGTCTTGTAAAAATCCTGAGTTATCGAAAAAGCCGACCTGTTTCCTTTTTTCCACCTAACTTTCATGAAAACTAAAACGATGAAAACAACTACATTTATTTTCAGACTAACAGTCATTATTTTACTGATCATATTCCAGCAAGGGTTGATTTTCGTCATAGGATTTTTTATTTATTCTCAAGGTTCAACGACCGGTGGAATTGTGGCTTGGCTCCTGGCCATTCCAATGGTATACCTCAATTACAAAACCTATCAATTGATCATGAAACATGGTTTAATAAACTTCATGACTATGAATGCAGATACTTCTGAAATTGATGTTCCTAAAGAGGAGCGGTGGTATGGTAATGGAAAGGACTAAAACCTTCCGGGTAAAAAATATTTCCGCAAATGGATTAAGCTGTTACGCAAAGGGTCGCTGAGAAGCGCTGAGAACCACAAAGAGGGGTGCATTGCAAAGTACCTCGCTGGCGAGGTCGGATCAATGGAGAAAAGGTGACTTTTCCCATGCTGATTCGGGGGTGGATTCCATGCCGGAATAGATTCCACCCCCGATTTTAAGTCCAAAAGTTTACACTTTCCAACTTAAAACCGACCCCGCCAGCGAGGTAAATCAAAGGTTAATCCAAATAAAATGCCACCGTGCTTAGAGTAAGTGTGTATTACAAACTATTTATTCTTAAACCTGATTGCTAAGACACTAGGTGTCGGGACCAACAACCAACATTTATCCTTAACTTTAATGTTCATCCCCAAAAACTCCCGTTCATCACATTTTATTGAAGGGCAACGGTGCTTCCATTAAACTTGCAGAAAAAAAATTATCATGCAAAAATTTAAATTATGACTCATCGTATTACTTGGCTGTATCATTTTTGACAGCTGTGCTTCACCCGCAGATCAGGAACCAGAAAAAACCACACAAGACAAAGTAGCAGAATACCTTGCTACCATCGAACACCAGGGGTTCCATGGGGCAGTATTGGTTGAACAGGAAGGTAAAATATTGATCTCCCACGGTTTTGGACTGAGTGATATTGAAAAGGAAATTCCCAATAAGGATTCTACTATTTTTGACATCGGCTCCATTACAAAGCAATTCACCGCAGCTGGAATACTCAAACTGGAGATGGCCGGAAAGCTATCCGTAGACGACCTGATGTCCAAATATTACGACGATGTCCCTGAGGATAAAAAGAACATCACCTTACATCACCTGCTTACTCATAGCGCAGGTTTTGCAGCAGGAATCGGTGGTGATTATGAGGATATTTCCACAGAAGATTTTGTTTCACGGGCATTGAACAGCCAGCTCCGGTTTACTCCCGGCAGTGATTACAATTATTCCAATGTGGGTTACAGCCTTTTGGCTATCATTATCGAAAAGATTAGCGGACAGACCTATGAAGAGTATCTACGCGAGCATTTGTTCCTGCCAGCCGGCATGGAATCCACAGGCTACCTAATTCCTAAATGGAACGGCTCCCTTATGGCGACCGGTTACCGAAATAATAATCGTTGGGGCAAACCAACTGAAAAGTGGACCTCAGGAAATATCTCCTGGCACCTCAAAGGCAATGGCGGCATCCTGTCCACCGTCAGGGACATGTACAAATGGCACGAAGCGCTGCTGACAGATGGCATTCTTTCCGCAGAAGCCAAGGCCAAATTCTACGCACCGCACGTGCGTGAAGGCGAAGGAGCACAGTCCTGTTACGCTTACGGATGGGCCA
>QQUB01000764.1 GCA_008501835.1 Bacteroidota bacterium | reverse complement strand
GAGACTAAGAAGATGAGATAGATGTTACGAGTTACGGGTTGCGAGTTGCGGGAAAATAACCCGTTACACGCAACCCGTAACTCGTAACATTAATCAGCTTTCAAAACCCGAATCACCCCAACCTGCTCATTAGTTCTCAGCTCAACGAAATAAGGTCCATTAGGTAAAACAGAAAAGTCAATTTGCTCTTTTTGCAAACCTGCTCCAAAAGATTCAACAAACTGCAACTGAACCTTACCCGTGAGATCATAAACATTAATCTGAACCTCAGCAGCATCTGTCAATTCGAATTGAACTTCTAATTGACTTACAAATGGATTAGGCGCAGCAGTCAGCACCATACCCTCACGGTCAAAATCCTCGGTGGAAGTAAAATCACGCTCCCCAACAGCAAACCATAAGCCCCAATTGGCACTTCCCGTGATAAATGCCTGAGCATCTCCGGCGGGAGTGATTTTATCAGCATTAAGATCAATGATGGCTATAATCTCGTCATCTGATTGGCTCAAAGCATCAAATATAAGTTGATCATCTTCCATCGAATAATTCGGTCTTCCTAATACAAGGTTATCTTCAAAAATATAACCTACCTCACCGGCTTCCGTATCGACGGCTATCACAGAAAAATCTGAAAAGTTCTCAGCATCGCCAATGAAATCCAAAGCAATGATATTTGGACTGTTCTTGGAAAAAGTAGGATCCCCTACCCCGGTATTATCCGGTAATCCGCTGAATATCTTGAACACATAACCATTTCCGAAAAAGTTAAAACCATTATCCCAGACATGGATCAAACCAATATCCCAGTAATCAGAAGTATTCCCAAAATCATCGTCCAAAACATTATAGGCATCAAACAGCAACAACTCTCCTGAGTAATCCCATTCAATGAAATCCGCATATTGCACATCATCGGTAAAGACGCCCTGCTGGGATGTAGGATTCAATATTTCAATATACTGCCCCTGAGTGCTGGTGAAGTCAAAAATGAAAACATAATTGTCCCAATCGGTGGTCAACGCCGCCAATTTGGTGCCATCTTTGGAAATAGCCACATTCCTCCATATCTGTTGAGGATTTGTTTCCAGATAATATTCATCGTATTGCCCGGTTCCGTCTTTTAATTCTAAAACTTTGATGTCATTGTTATCATCGACAAATAAAATGAGGGTACCATCATCCGTTACACTTGGTCGACTCAAAACACCAGCGTTAGACACAACAGGAAAATCCGTTCCGTCAAACAAATACAGGGCATCGAAGCTTCCATTTGTCAACAGGATATATTCATCTCCTTCATTAGTATCAAGCTCTTCTGTTCCTCCCGAACCTGATCCATCCGTTATCCCTACCTGATCAAAGGCACTTGCTGCCGCAGCTACCTGGTTGGAGGATGATCCAAAAATATCTGACGCGGACTGAATAACGGCCAAACGGCAATCAATGAATTGTGATTGATTGGTTAAATAGGTTGTCAAAGCGCGGTAATACACTCTTCTTGCATCACTATTCCCCACTGAAGTGGCATAAAGGTAAAAAGCATGATTCGGGATTCCACTGTTCACATGCACTCCTCCGTTATCCCCTTCACTGGTAAATGGCAGGTCCTCATACTCATTCATATGTGCCGGCTGCCATCCGGGAAAGCTTAGCCCGTTTCCTCCCTGATTTGGATCGGATAGGTCACGCAAAGCTCCGGAAGTAAAGATGCCTGAATTAACGATATCTTCCCCTAATTGCCAGTCATCCGGGTCGATCATCACCCCAAACACATCAGCAAAACTTTCATTGAGAGCTCCTGATTGTCCCTGGTAGATCAGTCCTGCGGAACTTCCCACAACCCCATGTGTCATTTCATGACCTCCGGTATCCAACGATTTTTGAAGCGGGCTGCTGAATGCCTGGCTGCCATTTCCATAAAACATTGCAGCTCCATTCCAGAAGGCATTGTCCATTCCTGAACCATCTGTTTCGGCAACATTGATAAATGCCACGATATTTCCACCACTTCCATTGATCGAATTCCTGGAATGCACACCGCGGAAATATTCATAACTCTCCGCAGCATGAAAATGAGCACTTACAGCCTTCGGATCATTCCAGTTATTACCCGGACCAAAGATGTAACTGGCATCAAAATCATTGCTGGCTGGATTCGTATTTTGAGCATCCAAAGTCAATATAGCCCCACTCATATTGTTGGGAATATCTGATGATTGATCAAACATTTCCCTTCCCACATCCAACATCACATATTCTCCACCGTCTTCATAAACATTTATGGTACGGACAACTCCTTTCAAATCCACCCCGGACCCAGTGGTCCCTCCCAGCAGGCCAAGCTCCATCTCACTCTCTTCAATCAAAGGTACTCCATGATTATGTTGACAATGTCCATGTTCCTTCCTCAATAATTCAGGATATAAAGTACAGCTGTTATTTATTTTGTGAATAATGGCCCCGGAATGTGCATCGATATAATAATCCCAGTTTTCGAGCAGGTTGGGGATAACATTCACTTTCCAGCATAAAACTTCCTGCTCAGCATCATTATCAATATGATAAATGATCAGTTCAGGCCCTTCTCCATTTGAGGCAACAAGCTGCTGTTCTTCTGGTGATAATTCTTTAACTGTGGTAAACGATGACAAATCATTTGTTGCCAAGGTTTCAGCCATATTTTCAGAGACGGAAGGATTCAGGTCTTTGATCATCGGAGTAGGAAAATACCTCCCATTCAACCTTTCGACTACTGCTTCTGCATTTGAATGCACAATAACCTGACCGCCATAAACTGGCAATCCATGATAATATTGTTGCATTCGATAGTGTGTAAAGCCTAACTCATCCGTTTCTGTTCTCGTCAAAGTGAACTCCGAAACCGGATCAACAATTTTCATAAGATCAGCTGCAGCCATTAAATACTCCTGGACCTGCTGTTCCCCGGGCAATGCTCGTTTTTCACTGTCGAGCTGGCCGGATATAAATAAAGGCAAGCCATTTTCACTCGCTTCAATCTTCAAAAAGGATTCTTTCGATAACAACCTCGGTGGAATAGTTACCTGCTTCAAATTAGATTTGGACGGCAACAATCTATTTGCTCTCGGTATCCCCTGCAACATCTTGTCATCAACCTGGAAGGTGGCAGGGTCGAAATTGGTAGGTGTAATATTTTCAGGTTTTTGAGGTTTGGATTGCTGGGCAAAGGCTGTCTGCGTGAAAACCAGCAAAAACAATAACAATAGAAATGATTTAAAATTTTGCATTTGTTCAGAGTTAAAATTGCACGGAGCAGTTAAATAATTTTGGTTTTTGGAGTGTAAAATTTATTTGGATGGCTGAACTGTTTCCATAAGGGATTTATAATAATCCATCATTTTGACTTCCGGAAGAGGGCGTTGGTCACTCCAGCTGATGAAGTTCTCAGATTCACCGTTTACCATTCTGATGAAATAATAGATATTCCCCGGTTGATTAAAGATCAGATCACCAAATCCGAGGGCTTCGTATTCCGCATAAATTGATTCAGCCTTTTTCTTTTTGACCTTATCCATTTCTTCTAATTGTCCCGGCGACGGCACCTTGAACAATTGGCCATTTTCCAACAATAAATACTCAGTGACCATCCCGGTGAATCCTCCTCCACTACCGAAATAGAGTTGTTTTTCCGGAAGATTGTCAATGGTGTAGGTGGTAGTTTTGCATGAAAAAATAAGGAAAGTTGCCAGAGCCAATAAAATCGCCAACGGTGATGTGTTTCTCATGGTAATCAAATTGAGGGTTTAATAATGATGTAAATATAGGAAATAATAATGCTTAAATGATTGAGTGCGTCAGTGCATGAATGTGTTAGGTTTTTCCGATCCGTCATTAATTTCATATACCTTCCCGAAAATTGCCGCCTAAGGCACCGGCAGGTGCCAAATCCAGGTAACTCCCGGCGTGGACCTGTTATATATAGGTGCTGTAGGTACCTAATGACTTTTATGGTAAGATTTCTTACTCCGGGAATTAGATTTCGTACCTAAAGGCACGAGATTTTTTTGTCCCGTAGCATATTGCCGATATGAGACCCCTAACGGGGTTAGTTTTCATCAATCATGGCTAAAATCCATAAATGAATTTAGCAAAAGCTACTTCAAACATTCCTTATTAATTCCTAAAACATATTTCTCGACCACACCAATTTGTGGAGCAGTTTCCGCACCCTGGAAACCGTTGATGGCTTCATCCGTTAAATTTCTGCGAGCGAGTTCTGTCAACTGCCGGGCCAATGGGATATAAGACCAGTGCCACCGTTCCTCTTCGTACCCGTGTGGACGGTCAGGTCCCTTGGCGGTATAAGGCTGACAAAAGCCAAATGAAGGCCCGTTTGTGACGAGCCATTGGTAGATTTCAGCACCTTTACCTTGCTTAAAAAATTCATTGGTGAAATTATTGAGATCAAGATCTGTTCCCCAATGATGACGTGATGTTCCTGGCATAGAACTGTACAATAGAATCCTTAAGGCTCTTGTTTTCGGATCCGGATATTTTTCTGCTGCATTGGCACCTTCTTCAATCAATCTGCTTCCCGTCCATTTACCTTCCCAGATGGATTTCTGGTGTTCAAAATTTCTGGCAGCCGATCTGATGACAAGTTTTATGCCATCTGTAGCTGCACTATCTGCCATGTTTTTAAAGGCTTCCCAGGTTTCTCTGTGCAGGTAATAAACTCTTGCACCATCGGTATATGCCGGGTCAACTTTTACGAAGGCGTGGTGTTTAGATGGTTGGAAATATCCACGCAAATAATCAAGAGTAAAAGTAGTATCGATCTCGATTATATCTTCGGCAATTTCTTCCTGCTCAGGAGTGGTCTCAGTAGGCTTAGCGGACGGACCAGTGCATGAAAAAGACGCGAAAACGAATAAACACAGGGATGGTATTAACCAGTTCATTTTTATTGGTTTGTTGATGTAAATTATGGAAGAGCCGAAATTTATAACAAACATTGAAACAAACTCCCTAACTTTGCGGCCATTAACAAAAAATTAAAGCTTAGGAAAGTCTATGTTTCCGGAATACGATGTAATAGTAGTAGGTGCTGGTCATGCTGGATGTGAGGCGGCTGTGGCGGCAGGCAACATGGGTGCAAAGGTAATGCTTGCCACCATGAATATGAATACGATTGCCCAGATGTCCTGTAATCCAGCCATGGGTGGTGTAGCAAAGGGCCAGATCGTGCGGGAGGTGGATGCGCTTGGAGGTTATTCAGGTATCGTCACTGACCATACCATGATTCAGTTCAGGATGCTGAACCTTTCCAAAGGTCCTGCTATGTGGAGCCCCAGGGCTCAAAGTGACCGCATGCGTTTTGCGGAAAAATGGAGGCTCATGCTGGAAGCCCATCCAAATATTGACTTCTGGCAGGAAATGGTCACCGGAATCATGGTTAAAGACAATCGTGCTTGTGGTGTGTATACCGGACTTGGTCTTGAGATCCCTGCCAAAACTGTCGTACTGACCAACGGAACTTTTCTCAATGGTATCATTCATATTGGAGAAAAACAATTCAGCGGTGGCCGTGCAGGAGAAAAAGCGGCCAGAGGAATTACGGGACAACTGGAGGACCTTGGATTTGAATCCGGAAGAATGAAGACCGGAACACCTCCGCGAATTGACGGAAGATCCCTCGATTGGGATAAAATGGAAGAACAACCGGGTGACGAAGATCCAGGAAAATTTTCTTATACAGATACTCCTAAGTTAACCAAACAATTGCCTTGTCATATCACCTATACCAACCAAAAGGTGCACGACTTGCTCAAGACCGGATTTGACAGATCCCCGATGTTCAACGGAAGGATTCGTGGGGTCGGACCAAGATATTGTCCGTCCATTGAGGATAAGATCGACCGATTCGCAGAAAGGGATCGTCATCAGTTATTTGTAGAACCGGAAGGAGAAAAGACCGTAGAGATCTATGTAAATGGGTTTTCTTCCTCCCTACCGGAAGATGTCCAGTACAAAGCTTTACAAATGATCCCCGGATTTGAGAACGCCAAAATGTTCCGCCCGGGATATGCCATTGAATACGACTACTTCCCTCCTACCCAGTTGAAAATGAGCCTTGAAACTCACCTGATTGACAATTTATTCTTTGCCGGACAGATCAATGGTACTACCGGATATGAAGAAGCTGCCAGTCAGGGGTTAATGGCGGGTATTAATTCCGTATTGAAAATTCGGGAAGAAGATCCATTTATTCTCAAACGGTCTGAAGCCTACATTGGGGTATTAATCGATGACCTGGTAAATAAAGGCACCAATGAGCCTTATCGAATGTTTACCTCCCGTGCGGAATACAGAATTTTGCTGCGTCAGGACAATGCAGATATCAGACTTACCCCATTGGCTCAAAACCTGGGCATCCGTGGCACCGATGAACGTATGCAGCATGTAGAGGAAAAAGTTCAGGCTTCAGAGGAAATCCAAAAATTCCTTCGAAACCTGAGTGTTACTCCTGATCAGTTGAATAATTATCTGGCATCCAAGAATTCTGCACCATTAAAGCAAAAGCTGAAATTGCACCGGGTTTTATCAAGACCACATATCAACCTTTCCGAAGTACGTGAGGTATTGCCTGAGGTAGATTCCTTCCTCGAAAAATTCGATAAAGAAAAGATCGAACAGGCAGAGATCCACCTCAAATATGAAGGTTATATTCAGAAGGAACAGGAAATGGTAGAAAAGATGAATCGCCTGGAAACGGTTGCCATCAAAGAAGATTTTGATTTTAACAGCTTGCCATCTCTATCGGCAGAAGCACGGGAGAAATTGTCTAAACAGCGACCTCAAACTATTGGCCAGGCCAGTCGTATCAGTGGTGTTTCTCCCGCGGATATTTCGGTGTTACTCATCCATATGGGGAGGTAGGATTGCATGGAAAAACCTCCGAGGTTTCAATTATAGTTTTGGGTCAATTTTTCCATAATTCTAATGGTCTAGATTCCCAAAACCTCGGAGGTTTCATTCCCGGATAATTATACCCAGTTTTTTTCCAGTACTCAGTTTTGTAGTACAAACTGAATAAGAGAGTTAAAAATTCACTGCATTTCTGGTATTTCCCTCCAGGAAGCCTTTGATATTCAATATGGTTTCCTGCATCAGTCTTTCCCGGGCTTCTTTACTCGCCCAGGCCACATGGGGAGTAATCAGGCAATTTTCGATTCCTACCAGGGCATGGCCATCGGCTGGAGGTTCTGCAGAAAGGACATCGAGGGCAGCACCTGCAATTTTTCCTGATTCCAGAGCGCTTTTCAGATCTTGTTCATTAATAAATCCTCCTCTGGCCGTATTGATCAGAAAGGCAGAAGGCTTCATCATTTCTAATAATGGAGCATTAATCAACCCTTCATTTTCCTTTGTCAATGGCGCATGCAGACTTACTAAATCACTCTCGCTGAAAAGTTTATCGGAATCAACAAAAACAACGTCCTCCATTTTATCCCGCTCAGGGTATTTATGGTTGGCGATGACCTTCATTCCAAAAGCAAGTGCAA
>QQUB01000475.1 GCA_008501835.1 Bacteroidota bacterium | reverse complement strand
GGCCTTACGACCATCTGCCTGATATTCGACATCTCCTATCTTCATCTCGAGGTCAAGCGTCCTGGCAATTACCCGTGACCGGATCATGGTCTGCATTTCCTTGGCACGAAATTCCTTTTGCCGCTCGAGGTCCCTGTCGGTAGCGATACGCAAGATCTTGTGTACCACTTTTTCTTCCGACACCCTTTTTTTGGACATCTGCAAACGCACTAATTCCCCGGAAAGAGAAATCCGTCCAAGGTCATAGCCGTTTTTAGACTCGACCACAACCATGTCCCCGGTAATGGCATTAATGAAATCCTGATTATGAAAAAACCCTTTTCTGGCTCCGTCCTTAAAACTTACTTCAACAATGTTAAACGGTAAAGGGTCATCAATGTGCATGGCACTGAGCCAATCATAGGTATTTAATCTGTTACATCCCCCATTGCTCTTGGAGGCACATCCGTTACATGACATCTCTACTATATATTTTGAAGAACTACGGATAAAACAACCTGCGATCGTCGATCGACATTTGGTCGTTTCATTGATCCGTGTTCTGGTTGAGTTCTGAGGCTACTGCCTTCGCTTCAAAATCCTGTTCACCTCGATGGAAGCACTCAGAAATAAAACTTTCGGATTAGCATTTCTTTCCACATAATAAGCTTGTTCCGAAAGCAGGTTTACTATTTTTTCAATTTGGTCAAATGCTATCAAAGGCATCAATTTCTTAGCTGTTTCCAGCTCTGTGCCCTGTAATCTTATAATTTCCTTTTCGGTCATTTTGAGCACCAGGTACTCCCTGAGAAAATGCAGTGCATACTGGATAAACTGTTTTTGATTTTCCCGGCCAAGGGTTGCTATTTTTTCAGCCCAGCTGACCAGTTTCACTCCATTGCCCTGGTAACATAAGCGCAACCAATCCAAAAAGAGCTGGGCATGATCATTCTGTTTGCTCCTGGCAAATTTCAGAGCTTCATTATAATTCCCGTCAGACAATTGTGCAGCAGTGGCAGCAGTGGACTGATCCACATTTTCCAGGGCCTTCAATGCTTCCATGATAGTTTCGTCAGCAAGTCCGTTGACCTTGACGATCTGGCAGCGGGACAGGATAGTATTCAAAATGAGTTCCTGATTTTCCGCTACGAGAATAAAAAGCGTTTGTTCGGGTGGCTCCTCAATCAGTTTCAGTAAGCGGTTACCCTCTTTTCCCAGGTATTCCGGCAACCACATGATCAAAATCTTGCGGTTAGTGGTAAAAGTTTTCAGACTCAGTTTGTGAATGATATTCACACACTCCTGTTTATTAATATTACCCTGTTTGTTCTCCGCCCCGATTCTTTGCAGCCATTCATTAACATCCATATAGGGGTTTTCCAGCAAGGCTTCCCGCCATTGCGACAAGAAGGTATCACTGGTAACATTTGTGCCCACCGTTGGAAATGAAAAATGGAGATCAGGGTGGATCAGTTTTTCCACTTTCGAACACTCTGCACATTCACCACATGCCTCCTCTTCTGAAGGATTGCTACAAAGAACATATTGTGCCAGCGCTAAGGCTAAAGCCAATTTTCCACTACCGCCGGGCCCAAGGAACAAAAGCGCATGTGGCAGACGATCAGCAGCCACCATTTGATGGAGATCGTCCTTAACCGCCTGCTGTCCTATTACCTCGGCAAACCGCATCAATCACTTTTTTAAACTGGCTGAATTATTGTAACGTAAAAGGAGTAGGGAAATACAGAGGAGAAAATAAAGAAGGTGTGAAAAACAACTCTAAAAGAGGATACGGGAAAACAACCAACGTACCTGTTATTTTGCTAATCACATAAAAATGAAATATTTATAAATTAAGTGCCCGGAATTAAAACCTTTCTCCGGTTAGTATGTATATAAAATATTCAATTGCGAACTCCATTAAATCTTCTCAATAACTACCCACTACTTTTTCAAATGTAAATTTAAGCAACTTGTCGAGAAGAACAAAGAAAATGGATTGAAATGGTGGGGTGTGAAAACTTTTTCATAGTTTTGAATTCCGAAAAGCAGAACATTCATGGCCAAGTCGTTGAAGGAAATTAAACAACCTATTGAGGCAGAGTTAAAACAGTTTGAAACTCACTTTCGGGAAGCGATGCGTAGTCCGGTTCCACTGTTGGACAGAATTACCTACTACATCGTTCGCCGGAAAGGCAAACAGGTTCGCCCCATCTTTGTTTTCCTCGCGGCCAAGATCTGCGGAGAGATTTCAGAATCCACCTTTCGGGCAGCTTCCCTCGTCGAATTATTGCATACTGCAACCCTTGTGCACGATGATGTGGTTGATGATTCTTTCGAAAGACGGGGCTTTTTCTCCATCAATGCACTTTGGAAAAATAAGATCGCCGTTCTGGTCGGTGACTACTTTTTTTCACAAGGCATGCTATTAGCCTTGAAACATAAGGAATACCGTCAGCTGGACATTGTTTCCTCAGCCGTAAAAGCAATGAGCGAGGGTGAATTACTCCAAATAGAAAAAGCACGCCGCCTCGATATCACTGAAGAGGTTTATTACGATATCATCAGAAACAAAACGGCTTCTCTTATCGCTTCTGCCTGCAGTGCCGGTGCCGCATCTGCCACTGAGGATGATGCTGTAATTGAACTGATGAGATTGTTTGGTGAAAAACTGGGGATCGCTTTTCAAATACGGGATGACCTCTTCGATTTTGGGTCTGAAGATGTTGGAAAACCGCTCGGTATTGACATCAAGGAAAAGAAAATGACCCTGCCCCTTATCTATGCCCTTCAGCACGCTTCCAAGAAAGATCGCAGACGAATCATAAATATTATAAAAAACCACTCCGAGAACACTGAAAAAGTGAAGGAAGTCATTAATTTTGTGCGACAAAGCGGAGGGCTCGAATATTCACGTAAAGCCATGAATGATTATCGGGACCAGGCCTTTCAATTATTGAATACTTTTCCGGAAACCACAGCCCGGGAATCCCTGAAGGATCTCGTTGCTTTTATTACCGACAGAAAACGTTAAGGACAAGATTATTTTTCACTTTTCTGTTTGGTTGAATGATTCGTAGAAAATGATCTTTGGGAAAGCAAATAATTGTAAAAAACCCATAATTTTTTAGTTGGAAACTTGTCTTTTGAGTTTAGACATTTTCCCAAAAATCCCCCTTCACTGAGGTGATGGGGTCTGTGATATTTTTTTTGTAAATGGACATTCTTCGATCGTAATTAATTTTTTAAACATACTTATTTTTTATCATGACTGATGTAAAACTTTTTTCAGGAACCGCAACGGAATACCTTTCTGAAAAAATCGCTGACTTCCATGGGCAGGCCCTGGGAGACATTACCGTTAATCGTTTCAGCGACGGGGAAATGCACCCCGTTATCAATGAATCTGTCAGGGGAAGTTATGTCTTTTTCATCCAGTCAACTTTCGCCCCGGCAGATAACCTTTTTGAATTACTGCTCATGATTGATGCAGCCAAAAGAGCTTCAGCAGGTTATATTACAGCAGTAATGCCATATTATGGATATGCCCGTCAGGACAGAAAAGACAAACCGAGAGTACCGATCTCTGCTAAACTGGTTGCCAGCCTCCTGAAAGCCGCAGGTGTCAACCGTGTCATGACCATGGACTTCCACGCCGATCAAATCCAGGGATTCTTTAATATTCCTGTGGATCACCTCAAAAGTGAAGCCATTTTCATGCCATACCTTAAAAAGCAAAAACTCGACAACGTCATTTTCGCCTCACCGGACGTAGGTGGTGTAAAAAGAGCGAGAACTTACGCACAGCACTTTGAAAAGAACCTGGTCATCTGTGACAAATACCGTGAAAAAGCCAACGAAGTAGCAGGCATGACCGTCATCGGTGATGTCGCAGGAGCAGATGTAATCCTCGTGGATGACCTTATCGACACTGCCGGCACCCTCTGCAAAGCCGCCGATGCACTGATCGATAAAGGTGCAAAAAGTGTACGCGCCATTGCTACTCATCCGGTACTCTCCGGCCCGGCATACGACAGGATCGAAGCTTCACAATTGAAAGAAGTGATCGTTTGCGATACACTTCCGCTGAAAAAGGACGTGAAAAAGATCAAACAGCTTTCAACAGCCAAATTGTTCTCTAGAGCCATACGGAATACTTATGAGAACAGGTCTATTTCGGCTTTGTTTGTGTAGGGTAAAAGAAAAAAGTTAGTTTCAATTGGTTTCAGATCGTTTCAGGTTGCTTCAGCTTGTCCTAAACTTCTACATTGGAAATTGGATATTCTGCTGTTCTGCTGTTCTGTCACGTTAATTCCCAATTTTAACTTTCTTGTATTCTTAGATTAATAACCTATCCGATTTAAAAGAACAATTTTGCCTACCTTAAAAATTGACAGGTTTTCTACATCCAAAATTTTCCATTAGACACCTTATGAGCTTCACGCAGATTCCGCAGATATCCGCAGAATCTGCGTGAGTGCTTATAGGAATACTGTTTTTTTAGCTCCCCCCTTACAAACCTTCATTTCTGCCATCCTTTTAGGTAAAAAAGTCATATTTTGGAATCAGTTTCTATACCCCGTTTTTTGATGATTTCAAATAATTCTACTCAAATGAAAAACTTACTCCTACTCTTCTTCTTGCTCCCCGTACAAGTTTCTTCCCAAAACTTTTTCCCCGATGGAGAAGCTGAATGGTACATCAACCGATGGATAAGCTGTGAAGACTGCTCGGAATTATTGTATAAAGCCAAAATGTCAGGAGATACAACCATAGGTGATCATTCCTATAAAATCCTCTATGAGGCACCTATTTATAATGGAAACACCATGAGTACCTGGAATAGAGATACCGCTTTTGTTCGTACGGACGAACACCTGGTTTTTGTATATAATCCGATTACAGAAGAAGAAGAATTACTGTATGATTTTTCCCTGGAACCTGGCGATGTCTTTGATACATGGAACTATGTTTTTGAAGTCGATTACATTCAAATGGAGGACGGGTCATTCAGAAAACGATGGCATATGGCCACCCTCGATTCATCTCCGGATCTAGTCTGGATTGAAGGTATTGGTAATATTTATTCCATAGTTAATTCAACTCAATTTCAGGATGGTCTTTGGGTAAGGTTAGCCTGTTTTAAAAATGAAAACACAATCATTTATTCCAACCCCATGGAGTTAGCTTATAATGCTGGGGACTTCGGCTGCGATGGAATTGTTTCAACTACGGAACTCGTTTACCAGGCAAGTTCGGTAAAGATATTCCCAAATCCGGCTAACCAGTTTCTGAACATCGAATATGATGGAAAAATTAAATCTATCGAAGTAATTGACCTATCTGGTAAAATCATTTATAAAACTTCTGTCAATAACTCAGCACTCCTGAAAATAAATACTGCTTTTTGGGAAAATGGCCTCTACCTCATCAGCATCAATGGTCAAACTCAAAAAATAATTATCAACCACTAAACGAACCATTATGAAAACCATTTTCTGCTTACTTTTTTGCCTGACATCCGTCTCCCTTTTTACCCAATGCCCGGAGACAGACATATATCTGGAAACCCAGGGTGCCATCGACAGTTTTGAAATAAATTATCCCAATTGCCAGCAATTCCCCGGAGCGCTGACCATCGGCAAGGATGAGGGTGCTCCCGACATTATCGATTTATCCCCACTGCAAAATTTAACCTCCATTGGCAGTCATTTTTACATTGAGAGCTGTACAAACCTGGAATCACTTGCTGGACTGGAACAGCTTACTCATCTTTACTCCTTATATTTATTCAACAATTCAAGGTTAAAAAATTTATCAGGTTTATCCTCCTTGAGTTCAATAGCCAACAATTTGTCATTAATTGAAAACGATTCCCTTCAGAATTTATCAGGATTGGATGACCTTTCATTTTTGGGGACATTGTTCGTTTCTTTTTGTCCTGTAATTTCCGACCTGGAAGGACTGGAGCAGATTTCCCAATTAAATTTTTTGACCATAGGGGGCTCCCCGAGAATAAAAAATCTTTCAGGTTTAACATCTTTAACTACTGTCCATGAATGGTTGAATTTAGGTTCAAATGATTCCCTCCAAAATTTATCCGGCCCGGAAAACCTAATCGAAGTTTCAACATTATATTTAACGCACAATCCGCAACTGCTCAGTTTGGATGGGATGCAAAATGTCACTCAGCTCAATACGCTCAACCTGGTCAATAATTCACGGTTAAAAAACTTAGAAGAATTGTCTTCACTCACCTCAGCGGATGGATGGCTTACAATAACCGACAACGATTCTCTTGAAAACATCAATTCATTGAGTGGAATGTCCTTCTTGTCTACTATCATTGAGCGAAATAACCGTCTTGAATATTTGACAGAAGAACCTTTTACCGCTGAAGAAGTAGGAGGAGTATTCATAAACGACAACCCTAAACTCGCCAGCTTGAGCGGGTTTGAAAATATGAAATGGACCCAAATAGTTGAAATCATAAACAATGATGAGCTTACCGATTTGAATGGTCTCAACAATTTAGAACAAATATGGTTCTACGCGTTATTAATAGATGACAACGATGGTTTACTATCACTCAATGGTCTCGAAAATTTGAAAGAATGTTCTTATGCACCTGAAGGAGGTCCACCACTTTTTTCCCATCCAGACATAATTATTTCCAATAACGATCAACTGCAAAGCCTTGCAGGCTTGGGGGCTCTGATAAGCCATTACTCCCTGAAAGTTTCCAACAATGATGCCTTGCCAAATCTAACTGGTCTTGAAAATCAGTTACAATTGAATATACTTCAAGTCAGAAACAATGACAGTCTAATGGACTTAACTGGTTTAAACCCTTCAATGCCTTCTATGTATTCTTTGTCCATAGTATCAAACCCTCTACTTCAGAATATGCATGGTCTTGAAAATTTTGTTGGGTTTTCAGAACTTTACATCTCCCATAATGACGCATTGGTTAACCTCACTGGATTAGACAGCATAAAAAACATTCAATACCTCAGCATAGCCCATAATGATACCCTGACAACACTTCAGGGATTAGGCTCAGAGGAAACCTATTTGGATGACATTGCCATACATTCGAATTTCCAGCTCAGTGAATGTGAGGTAGCCAGTATTTGCCGAATGCTGATCGAACACCCTTTTGAAGTTGGTATGCTCAACAATACCACAGGTTGTAATACAAGAGATGAAGTTTTGGAAGCTTGCGGAATTGATGATGTTGAGGAAACTTTACTCATTTCCAATTCATTTAAAATAAACCCTAATCCTGTTTTTGATCAGATTACTATTTCAGGGAATAACAACATTCTAGTTGAAGACATCCGAATTTTCGATGCTCTCGGGCAACTGATCCTTCAAGACAATCCACAGAAAAATAAAGTTCAGTACACCGTTGACCATTTGCCGAAAGGCTTTTATACCATTTTAATCAACGGATTATACATCAATACATTTGTCAAATCCTAGAAGGGAAGATTGAACGGCTTGAATGCTTAAAGCCGTCAGCCGTATATCGTTAGCCGTCAGCCGTTAACTCTGCAAACTGG
>QQUB01000767.1 GCA_008501835.1 Bacteroidota bacterium | reverse complement strand
TTTGGTAGAATACACATTCATACCCTCCAGGATCCAGATAAGAGAATCCTTATCTTCAGACCAGGTCATACTGATCTCATCAGCTTCCAATCCTGGACCAAAAAACTGAAGGGGGCTACTATCAATACTTTCCGGATCAATCAGGGTATCCAGCTTGATGGCGATCCTCGCACCAAGCGCATGAGCGTCACCATCATTTTCAAATTCTGCGGTAAATATCAGTTTTTGAGCTCCATCGGATTCCGGCGGACAGGCACATGCCTGGATGGTAAGCTGATTAGGATCGTGAGCCCGTTTTGCCAGGGGTTGTACCTTAAACACATCAATGATTCTCCCACTAACATCAAAATCACTGTTGATGATATCAGGTTCGATGCCTTCACTATCATTGGAACCCGCAATATCCGTAATGAAATTATTCAATTGAAGAGCTGCAATAAGCTTCTGGTCATCATCATCCAGGGAATCGGCAACAATTTGTGCTGAAGCATCTGTCGTAATGACTGCCAGGAAATCCACCACGCGGGTAACCGAATCAAGTTCCGTATCAAAAATGTTCTCAGCATCTTTGAACTCCAGGAATAAATGGCGCTCTTCTTCTCCCCGGAGGTTAGAGAAGTGCCATAATAATCCATTAGCATAATTATCCCTAATAGGGACAGTGCTGTTGATCCTGCCTTCAATATCGTATTCCTGGTTCCAGAAATTACCGTTAAATATGAATGCCGTATCAAATACAAAGTCTGCAAATCGTGGGGTTTCGGCATCCGGTTCAAGGGCTGGCTCTGCTACTTTTTTGGTTTTGACTATGGTAGACTGGATATCATCAGGGTCATCAGATTGGGGCGTTTCCACTTCCACAGGGCTTTTATGGATCTTCACCGGACTGTTAAAAAACAGATAGACTTCCCCATCAAAGGTATTTTGCTGATTATCCTTTAGTGGGTTCTTAATGGAGAGTACCCATATGGTAGTGTCCCCCGGAACAATTTCGTTATGATTAAACTGCAGATGTAAATATCCGGATTTAACGGCCGGAGTGGTCTCTATTAGATTAGGATCAGTAACATTTATGTTAGGATCGGTAATCACTTGTCCTTCCATTTTTGTAGGCACATCACCCCGTGACCGATACACGGAGGTTGAATAGGCTTTTGCATCATATCCAGGGTTAAACGTTCCGGGATAATAATAACGTGCATGAGTAAAAGTATCTCTGGTGTTGGTGGTGAAGTTACCATTTCCGTGAATCCAGAAAAACTCGAACCAGGAATGTTCCGTATTCACTTCATCCGGTTCTGAAAACCCTTGCAGTTTTAATTCGGTACTGTCGCCAATACCGGATTTCGAAAGATCTACCTCCAGGGTTTGGGCAGACAAGCCCACTGAGGATATCAGGAAAAATAAAAGAAAAAATGAACGGAATAGCTGGTGAGTGAAAATGGACTTTGGTGTTGTAGATTGAAATGTTGCCATATTTTATCATAGGTTTAAGGTAAAAATTAAAACAGGGGGAGATCCAGTCAGCAGTCTTCAGTTAGCAGTATTAAGTCCTTAATTATTATGAACTAAAATCATCATCAAAGGACTCGAAACCCGCAACTTTCCACTTTCTGCACCAGGCAGCATGTGTTTCAAAATGTTGAAAACTAACCATCTAACTGTTTTAATCGTTCCTAAAGATAGGAAAAAACAATTCAATTGGCAAGCGCATCAATCTCATCCGTGCGACCTAAAAACGAAAAGGTTTAATGCGCTTTGTATGGGGTTAACCTAAATTACTAATAACAAATTGCATCTTTTGGGAGTTTTTGGTTGCTGGTTACAAGTTTCTGGTTGCTGGTTACTGGATACTGGGTTATGGGTTAAAAAAAAGAACCGGGCCTCAGACTGAACTGCGACCCGGCCCGGAATAATAGCAACTATCTACTTATCTCCAATTGCCTTCTGAAAATAAAACACCCTTTATCTTTACACCTTTCGGTGCGTTTTTTTTGCTAAAGGTTCCAGGAATGCCTGGCCCTTCAAGGAACTTTTTGAGGTAAAACTTGGGCCGGAACATAAGTTCCGGCCTTTGTATGCCCTCGTTAAAATCGACATAGTATGATCGTTTTCTCAAAGTATGCAGCGCCTCCCCTGTCAAACAAAGTCCGCTTTTGCGGAATGGGGATTAAGGGACTTTACGGTCTTTTGAGGTTCCCTTCAATATTCAATCATAGGTTTAAAGCTTAAAAAAGCCGGACAGCGGAACTTTATCCACTGCCCGCGACTTAAGTGAGTTTCTGTTAAGGACAGATAGATTTCGCCACCACTAATTGTTTATAGTGTGATTTTATGGCGGCGAAGTCTATGCCCTGCTCTTCCTTAAATCATTTACCTTTTTTTCAAATTGTATGTAATCCCTTTTGATTACGATCACAAATTTACAGGCAAGAACAGGGCTTACAAAGCAACATTTTTCAAAAAAATTGTATTTCTAAAAACGACTTTTTTTTACAATATTCAGAAAGTTAAAAAAACGAAATAACCACAACATCTTGATTAACAATAAAATATGATTAAAAATTATCTAATTTGATTTCTGAGCAAATCCATCACAAAAAATCAAAAAGTTTGAGTTCCTACAATTCGAAAAAAATTTTTATTTTTAAGATTTATTAACAAATCCCCCCGTTTTTTAACAGAATTTAGACAATTGGGAGCTCATTCCAGACTTCCTAAAGATGGAATTATGAAACGCAAATCAGACCTTTACCACCTCATCAATGCCATGTCTAAGAGTGAAAAGCGCTATTTCACCGTAGATGTTCAGAAAAGTAATAAAAAAGGGAGTCGGTACCTGGAGCTGTTCCATACCATAACAGCCATGGAACCTTATGATGAAAAAACACTCAAGAAAAAATTCGGTACAAAATTGCCCCACGACAAGCGATATCTGTATGATGCAATACTTAGGTCTATGCGTGATTACCGGAGTACCAATTCCTATGCAGCCCAGATCAGGGAAATGATCCTCGATGCGAGATACCTTTTTGAAAGGGAATTGTACGAACAATGCGCAGAAAGACTTGAAAATGCCAAACACCTCGCTTTAAAAATGGATGACCAAACGGCTATGCTGGAAATAATTGGAGAAGAACGGAAACTGATTCTGGGAAGGCGACAAATTGATTTTGGACAGGAACTTAAAAATCTGGAAAATGCTTTAAACCAGGTTCTGGAAAGTATACAGGAAGAAATGAACTATCAAAGTTACTACGAAAAATTATATACACAGGTCGCCGAAAATTTTGAGCTTAAAAATGAAAAGGAAAAAACGGAACTTCAACAATTTTTTGGAGATAAACTCCTCAATTCCTCTCCTCAAAAATCGAACAAGGCTGTTTACAGGTATTTTCAGTGTCTTGCCCTTTATCATCAATTGCTTGGTAATGACGATGAACGCCTCAATTACTACACCAAAGTAGTGGAATGGTGGGAAGAAAATCCCAAAAACAAAAAAGAAGAATTTTACCGCTTTATAGCGGATGCATCCAACCTGCTTTACGCTTACATTACCAAAGGAAAATTTGATGAATTACTTGCTCTGATCAATATTATGGAAAGCTCTGAGCCCAGCAATCAACATGATAAGGGCGTTATTTTCCAACGGGTCTCCATTTACAAATTGATGTACCACCTTAATTCAGGAAAATTGCATAATATTCAGGAGCTCATTGATAAGATCACCTGGGGACTAAATGTTTATACCATTAATAAAAACAGCCGATTGTCGTTAATTTCAAACCTCGCCACGCTGTTATTTATCAAGGGGGATACTGAAAACTGTGCTCAATGGTGTAAAAGGATCATAAAAACAGAAAAAAATGAAAGCCGGAAAGATGTTCAGGCAGCAATAGGTTTACTTTATTTATGTGCCATCATGGAAAAGGATGAAATTGATGAAACGGAAAAAGGAATAAGGATGATCAATCGATTTTTAAAAAAATTAGGGGTTAGGGAAAAGAATTCTTTTGAAGTAATTTCTTTAGGCTTTTTACAAAAAATCAATAATGCCCCTATAAGTGAAATCCAGGACGGGTACAAAAATTTTCAGGCTTATTTAATGCAAACCATAGAGCAAAAACATAAAATCGCTCATGGAATGAACGAACTGTTACTGCTTTGGGTAAGGAGTAAACTTGAGAAAAAATCTATAATCAACTTACTTGGCTGGGAGAATGGATAATAAAAATATTCAAGTGCTTATTTAATTATCAAAAACACTTACAATGATCTCTGCTCCGGCTCTTCTAACTTTGATAATTTTCTCTTCAAGGCTTATTACATGTGACTCGCAGTCATCATTTTCTTCACGGAAAGTGGCATCAATATCTACCGTTCCAATAATCCCTACCTTAGCCGTTGACTTACGGTAAACAAAAGTCCATTGGTTCTTGTCAACAGGCAATTTGATAATCTCTGCCGTAGAAGGTTTTGCTCTTTCCCCTTCAACTTCACCACCTTCAGCTCCTCCACCTTCCTCTTCATCTTGCGAAAGTGCAGTTGCAACAACGATCTGCCCTCTGATAGCAGCGATCAGAACTCCGTTATCCGTATCAAGTGGGAAGGCAATAGCCCTACCATCATCGATCAGGAAGAGCGTTTTCATATCTGATGAAAGTGTAATGGTATTAATCATAGTCGTGGTATATTTTACGGCGTATTTCTTTCTTAGAATTAATGGTCCGATAGCAATTTCTGCCTCTTCATTTCCAATAGGTTTAACCTTTTTATCGGTGATAGGTTCGACCAATTTGGGGCTTTTGCCTGCCGGTCTAAAGAGGTCGAGTATTTTGTCCAGAAGTGACATTTGTTCAGATTGTATTTTCAACAAATGTAGGGATTTTTTTTAAAACATTTTCCTACATCCCTTCCAGCCTTTCCAGCATTGTTTTAATCATGTGGTCAGTGATACCTTTTGGGTCATCGCTAAAAGTTTTATCCGCCCGGTTGGCAAGGATCACATTGCAGGACAATGCCTTGTGTCCTAATAGTTTTGACAATCCGTAAATGGCTGATGATTCCATCTCAAAATTCATGATCGGCCATTGTTTAAAACGAAAATCCCCTAAAATAGTCAGGTCATCCTGAATCCGGCTCTGCAACCTTACAGCCCTTCCCTGCGGAGCATAAAAGCCGGGGGCAGTCATGGTAATCCCCTGGTGTAACCCGTCACTCAGGTGCTCAAGTAATTCCTCCCCACTTCGAATAACATAGGGTCGGGTGGGAAAGGGAAAATCTGTTTTGATCAACTGCTGATAAAGTGCTGCCTCTTCTTCACTCGGTTGAAATTCATAAAAGTGCATAAGGTTATCCAAACCAACGGCAAAGGCGCTTAGTACCAAACTCCCCACTGCTACTCCAGGCTGTAAACAACCGGAAGTACCCATCCGAATAATATTCAGGCTTTTTTTATCCTCCTTCGGCACCCGGGTGTCCAGATCAATATTTACCAGTGCATCCAGTTCGTTGATTACAATATCAATATTATCCGGTCCGATTCCGGTTGAAATAACTGTTAGTCGTTTGGATCCTAATCGACCTGTATGGGTTACGAACTCCCTTTTACTTCCCTGGAATTCTATCTCGTCAAAATATTTGGACACCATATTGACTCTTCCCGGGTCACCGACCGTAATGATGGTCTCAGCAATATTTTCGGGTTTAAGGTTAAGGTGGTAAATACTTCCATCCCCGTTGATCACAAGTTCTGAAGCAGGTATTTTCTTCATATTAAGTCTGGTATTGGAAAACCAATTTTCTGGAAAAAAGCAGGTTTAGTCACAAATAATATAAATGGATTCTGTTTCCACAATATTACTGTAATTATCGGCTCTGTCCCGAATTTGAATGGAAAAATTGAAAGTATCCAATTGTCCGGGTTGAGAGGTACATGGGTCATCTCCGTTGGAATACAAGCAGCAAATATTTCCAAAAGCATTAGTTATTGAAATACTCACCTCTCCTGAAATTCCATTGGCTGTGCCTTCTTCTGCTATCAAAGGGTATTTGAATTCTGTCACGGCGCCCTGACGGCTATCCGTCAGGAAAATATCCAACAAACTATCCTGGCTGCTGAGATCACCGTCTCCATCCGTAAATCCGAATTGTACCACAAGAGTATCAGCAACACCGCCAAGACTTCCCTGGTAAATGGTATTTTTATTTATACCTATATAGTGGATCTCGGGTTCCACCGGAAAGGATGGTGGTTGCAGGCAACTTTCCAATAACAGAATGCCTGCAATTATGGTAAGGGCAAAATAGATTTTGTTCATAACGTTATATTTTTCGAGAGCTCGTTTCAAATATAATTAAAACAGAATACTTTTACTTTTTATTCTCCGAAATTCCATTGCCGTGGATAATAATGCAATAAGATTTAGTACCCGCATGAGGAACTATCCAATATAATAACAAACGTAAACGCAGGTAGTTTTGATCCCCCCGGCAGACAAGACACCTGTGATGTAGAAGGAAATTTGAAAGTAAAAAAAGGAAGCTGAGTTGTAAGAAATACTATTTTTCTAAAAAATAGTATTTCTATATCCGTGCGAAAAAGTATTGCTTAGCTGTTGACGTCCTGCCAGGCAACCATTCCTCCTTCAAGGTTGTATAAGTTATCAAACTCGTGATGTTGTTGCAAGAATGCGATGACATTGGCGCTTCTCACACCACTTCGGCAATACACAATGACTTTGCCTTCATCTGGCACCTCATGGGCATTGGAAGGGATTTCTCCCATGGGAATATGCAACCCGCCAATATTAAAGGCCTCTCTTTCATGGAGTTCCCGAACGTCGATCAGCGTAATATGCTCCCCGTTTTCCATGAGCTCTTTCAGGTTCTTTACGTTCATGCTTTTAATGGTGTTCATATCGTCAGTTTTGGTCGGACCGGCACAAAAAGCCTCGTAATCTATCAATTGATTAATAACTACTTCCGGTCGTTTGAAATATTTTAAAGTGCGGAATGAAAAATCCGCTGTGTCAACTAAACATAACCTACCGGCCAAAGGTTTACCTATACCTGTTAAGATCTTTATCACTTCATTAGCCTGCATACTTCCAAGTATTCCGGGCAACACCCCTAACACTCCTCCTTCCGCACAATTGGGAACCGCATCCGGGGCAGGTGGTTCAGGGTAAAGATCCCTGTAATTAGGTGTAAAAGTACCGTCTGATTTTGGCATATTAAAAACCGAAAGCTGCCCTTCATATCTAAAAATGGACGCATAAACATTAGGCTTGCCCGCCAAAACACAAGCGTCATTTACAAGATAACGGGTAGGGAAATTATCTGTTCCATCTGCTATTACATCATAACCTTTAAGTATTTCCAGGGCATTATCCCGGGTTATGGCGATCTCAAAAACTTCGACCTTGATCAGCGGATTAATGGCAAGTATCCTTTCCCGGGCAATCAATGCATTTGATTTCCCTATATCCTCAGTGGCGTAGAAAATCTGAAGCTGCAAATTACTCTCATCCACTTTGTCATACT
>QQUB01000929.1 GCA_008501835.1 Bacteroidota bacterium | reverse complement strand
ACCAGCATCAACGATAGGTGCTTCATCAGCAGTGTTACAGTATTCAACACACACTCTAGCAAATACGCCTTCTTGGAAAAGATTTGGATCAGAATAAATGGTCATATACCCATAAACATTACCAATATCAAAATAATTATAACCTCCTGGGTTATAATCTGCGGGGTCGAGGCTGATAACCTGATGATTAATTGGATAATACATGGTTTCCTCGCACTCATAATTTTCAATGCTTGGGAATGAAGATTGGTACACACCGTTTAGATTGGCGGTACGGTCCCCCATTGGATATCCGTAGTAGTATTGATAATATGGATTTTCATCATATGTTATCACGAATTCAACCGTTACGCTTGCAGGAGTTGCACTTCCGATACTATTCCAACTAAATCCAAAATCGTAAAAATAATTCCACCAACTGTTTGGCGTACATTCATAGTAATACATATTGTAAAAATCGGAGATAGGAATGTTATAAACTGTAGCTGTTTCCGTTTGCCCATCACAATCATTGTCTTCTCCATCGCATATCTCAGGTGCTCCAGGATATACATTTGGATTATTATCATCACAATCATCCTGGGTACCGGTACAGGCATCCAGTGCTGTGTGCCCATCCCCATCAGCATCTGCGTCCAGTTCACCTACAAACACATCAAATTTACAGTTGGTCATATAGCCAAAACTATTGGTAGCGGTGACCATTACTTCTGTAGTCCCTGTGTTAAAATAAGAACCTGAAGGAATACTGTAATCCAACATTACATTAGGGTCACAAAAATCAGTAACCCCAACGGCATAATCTACTGTGGTTCCAACACAACTCTGCACAAGCACATCCGGACAGGTTAACTCAGTCGGATTAATGGTTTGAGGATAAAGATCATTACAGGCTTGTGCAGTTGTTTGATTTGTACCGGCATTTACCGTAATAATTTCACTACCATCACAGGCTCCAGCAGGAAAGTCCCAATATAACCAGTCGTTATAGGTATTTGCTAGATCTGGACATTGTTCAATGATGTTTATATCTGCCCCACAACCTGGAAGGTTATCTACGGTAGTATTCCAAGCATAACCAGTTGCATTTATAATTTGAGTTGTGCTGCTTCCATCGGAATAAGTAGTTGTAACAGACAATGGTCCAGACGTAGAGGAACCATGCCAATGTTCAACATACACCCGCAGGTTTCCATTGCCCAAAACACAATAACCAATCTGCACACCATGTGCAAGTACCCCCTGCACACCAAAGAAAAGTCCGAAAACGAATAACAGCGTACTCAGACCTCTTTTGGCCATTGGGGTTAAAAACTTCCCTCGGAAAGCTTTTTTAATAAAATGTTCATAAAAATTTTCCATGTCAAATAAGGATTAAGGTTTAGAAAATAATTTTTTGTTTTAATAATAATATTTGATGGTTACAGGTATAGAAGTGACTCCTGCATTACCTGCAGCCAAAAAGTTTTTTACAGCTTGTTTAAACCTCTCAGTTGAACAAAGCAATAATCACTACTGCCTTAGCCTAATAATGTTGTCTAGAATAAATCGGATTGGGAAAATTCAAACCTTGATCAACAGAAACTTGCAATTTCAGTGATTTGGTGAAAGAGAAATTCTCTTTCAATTAGGTTTAAATTTTATTTGACATTCGTGGTAGGTCCCGTTTTTATCGGGAAAATTAGAAAAAGCTGAAGGGGGGATGAAAAATTTTCAACTTTTCCCGCACGTTTATGTACGTGCATTATTTTAATATGTTACGTATTACAACAAAAAAAAATCATTTTTTTAAAAATTCCTTTTCAATGACATTTATCATACCAAAGGGTAATGTTTATCAATGTGGTTTTTAGCAGAATAATTTACATTGCTATAGGAAGAATGGAAGACCGGAACAGATTCAGGGAGATACATTTTGTACCTGGTATATTTTCAAATACAATTAATCCCTTTTCAGCCAAAGAAAATAGGCTGTAATACTTGAAAAAGAGTCTGTTCCTCATTATATTAAAGCAAAAATTTATTGATATGAAAAAACTGACAGTAAAGGAAAAACTTCCCGGATTCATCGGATTACTTGCCCTCATATTCACCCTTGGTGCCTTTATGATATCGTGCGAGTCCAAACCACCGGAAAATTCAAGAGCCACTCAGATCACAAAAGGTAAAGCTCACTTCGACCAATATTGTGCTTCATGTCATTCGGAAGGAGGTGCAGGACCCGCTGCTGATACTCTGGAAGTCAAGCCAGCAGACCTTAGCCAGATCATTTCTCGCCGTAAATCAAAAGAATTTCCTGTGATGGAAATTGCCCGTTACATTGACGGACGTCAGTTTGTTGCCGCCCACGGCACCCGTGAAATGCCTATTTGGGGAGAGGTATTCTCACAGCAGGAAGAGCTTTCAGAAACAGAGATAAAAGGTAAACTTGGTGAATTGATTGCATACCTGATCAGCATCCAGGAATAAGACATTTGACTTTGGATTTGCTTCCCGCAATAACCAACTAAGACCAACAATTGACTGTTAGGCGATGCTCAGGCATCGCCTTTTTTTGTTTTAACGCAGGTTTTAATGTGCCGGTTATCACAGACTAATTGGTTTTAAAATGAAAAATGTAGAATTCAAAACCTGCCTTCCTGCGATCAGCAGGCAGGTGAAGAAGTGTCTGAGCTTAGAGTTTGGGGTTGTCGGTTCACCTGGAACAGTACCTTTTCAGACAATCTTTCCCCACGACATAAAAGATTTCACTTCAGGCGGTTATTTTTTTGATTTCAATAAGTCGGTACTTCATCATTCAATAAAATCAGATGCTCCATCCGTATACTTCACACCCATTGATCCATCCGGTTTCCCATAAATGAAGAAGGCTTCAATATCAGGGACTTCCGAAGCCAGGTTAAAAGCTTTTTCCAGCCCCATGACCATAAATGCCGTAGCAAATGCATCGGCCGTCATACAATCAGGTGCAAATACTGTGGCACTGAGTAAATCGTTTTTCTCCGGAAACCCTGTTGAAGGATTCAGGGTATGACCATATTTATAACCTTTGGTATTGTAATAATTCCTATGATTACCTGAAGTTGCGATAGCTGTATTGGAAAGTTTTACAACGGTATGAACCTCATCGACGGCGGCATCCTCTTTAGGTACACTGATACCTATTTTCCAGGAAACCCCACGAGGACTGACACCATTGGCTAAGAGTTCTCCGCCAATATCCACCAGATAATCATTTACACCTTTCGATTTTAAAAATGCTCCAATGGCGTCTACCCCACCCCCTTTGGCACAGGCACTAAAATCAATACCTACGGAAGCATTCGATTTTATGATCAGCAGATCGTTCCCCTGCACCTGCATTTGTACCTTTTCGAAACCAACCAACTTCTTTAAGGAATCAACTTTAATAGAATCAATTTCGGTAACTGCCCTTTTCATCGAAGTCCCAAACCCCCAATAATTCACCAAAGGCATAACCGTCGGATCAAAATTACCGGAAGACCTTTCATACACTTCCTTGGCCTTTTGGAAGTTTCTGAAAAAATGTTGATTCTCCACCCCGGAAACCATAATAGAATCCTCTGCCTGGTTGACCCTGGTTATGGTGGATTGTTTTTCATAGGTTGAAACTTCCGCATTCACGGCAATTAATAACGAATCAATGGATTCCTGAAAATTTCGGTTTTGAGAATCTTTGTAGGTTACATTATAAGTGGTACCCATGGTATTACCCCAAAGCCGCTGATATTCTCCAACGGAAGCATTGCTGTCGCTGCCAGTTGATGAATTTTCAGCACATCCGGCAAGAAAAAGAATAACAACCCAAAAAAATAGATTTTTCATTTTGTATTGAACTTATGTGAAGCTACTCGTTATCAAGTGCTTCCTTGGCATCCATTTCGATAATCTTATTCATCACCTCTTCCAGTTGTTCTGCGCCGATCTTTTTGGTCAGAATCTCTTTATTTTTGTCCAACACGAATATTTGCGGAGTAGATTTAATGTTATACAACTTCATCGATCTGAAATAAGGATCTGAGGTGTGCATCCAATCCTGGATTTCGTTTTCATCCACATACTTCCAGCATTCCGGTAATTCATCCTTTTGTTTACTGCAAACGGCCACCAGTTTGACATTTCTATCTTTGAATTTTTCATAAAATTCCTTCAACATCGGAGAGGACTTTTTACAATGTCCGCAATCAAATCTCCAGAAATATAAAACAGTATATTCAGATTCGATTTCACTCAGTTTCACCATACCACCTTCTCTTTTTTGCAGCAGCAGGTCAGGCGCAGGTTTTCCGATGAGGGTTGGCTTGATATCTTTTACGTTTTGTAAAATCTTTTCCAATTGTTCTTCATCTACCCATGGAGCCTTTCCCGTAGCATAATATTTTTCAGCTATTTGTACATACACAGCATCCATACCCACGATCTTGGAGGTAGCATATTCATTTAAAAAGTGGATGACATAAAATTTATAGGTTTCCTCTGCAGGCTCCATGGCATCCACTACTCTTTCAATGGCTTTAAATATTGTATCTGGGTGTTGTACCTGAAGTTTATTGACAAAATAATCTACACGCTGGAAAAGGAAAGGTGTTCTTAGCATACAAGAGTTTTCCAGGTCAAGATTATCGAAATAGTGCTTTTGCATATAACGCCACTGTTTCATCTGCACTTCTTCCTGGGAACCATCGAATTCAGGCATATCCACTCTGAATGTGGATTTAATGATCTGAGCCGTTAAGGTGCCTGGGTGTTTTTCAACGATATTTTTTTGATAAGCCTCGACCTTTTTATTGAGATCGTCCAGTTGTCCCTGAATTTTTTGTTTTTCATTATCGTCGGTGGTCTCTTCCAGAGATTTATTTAAACTATTGGCTTCAGGAGTGCGGGCATTTAGATAATTCAAATAATCAAAAAATAATTGATTGTCCTCAGACCCCTTGATACTGGCTTTTCCAACCAGGTCTTGAACATCCGTGATCAAGGTAATATCTTGTTCCTGTTCATTGACGATCAACTGGAAATAGTTATTATCCGGTTTCAGCACTACGAGGTATATCCCACAATCCATCGGCTCGTCTCCCTGAAAATGGAAAAATCCGTTTCCATCTATCTCAACGGTATCTCTTATGTATTGTTTATCCCCCAGGTGGTATGCCAGCAGCAATTCCTTTTCCTCGTATCCGTTGATTTTAATTTTGATGTGATAACTGTCTGCTGCAATAATATTTGAAACGAAAATTGCAAAAACAGCAAATAAAAGTATCCTCCTGATCATTTTTATATGTTTAATTCAACAAAAGTTTTGTAAATATCTGAATAATCAATTCGAATTCAGTTTTTCAATAACCGATTTCACCTTATATAAACACAAAGCAAATTACACGTGTTGCTTTTCACCTGTTAAAGATTGTTAATCCTGTTGATTTTCTTCACATATCGGCGGTGTTTCAACAAATACCTGAACAAATCTGAAGTTTTCAAACGAGGAATTCCTATTTGCCGGTTTTTCCTTGACATGTTCAGAATTATCTTCCAATGTTTGGTGATGGTCCCAACAGCCTCAAAATAGGACATTTTTGTTGGGTCATAAATATGGGTTGGCTCTGCTCCTATTCCGTTTATTTCGATCACCTTAATATTCTTACCCCTTTTCATATCCTCATAACTGGTACATTTCAGGTCAAATCGACCATAATCAATACCTTCCAGTTGATCTACGATCTTTTGAAAGGCATCTTCCATTTCCCGGTCTATCAAATGATTCCCGTTAATGAAGGCAGTACCTTTGGAATGATTGCCAATTGATCCCAATGGAACCTCAGTTCCTGAAGGCGGGACCTGTTGTAAAACCTCCGCATAATTTTCCTTCAACCTCTCCAGTTGTAACAAAGCCCTATCGCTTTTTTTCACCAGCTCAAGAACAGTAGATTCCCCATCTCCTTTAACCGTTAGAAATTCCTTCAAAGTAACCGATGTTATTTTTCCTCGTTCTTCATCAGGATAACGGTAATAGAGCACACCACCTTCCTTGGGCAGATCAATAAATTCCTGAAGCAAAAAATCTAAAGGGTATTTTTCAAGATAAGCCCGGAGTTCCAATTCATTTTTTACTTTTTTCACCAACATCCCACGGTAACCTATGTCAGGTTTGGCGATCAAGGGAAAATCAAGACCTTCACCCTTCATGGCCGTTTTTATTTCCTCAAAATCCTGCCCGGGTCTCGCCAGAACTGTTTTAGGCCTCAATTCAGGTGGAAACATCATGATGGTGGCGTATTTTGATTCCATGCCCATGCCTCCCGTAAAAAGACCGGGATTGACATTAGTCATATAACCAATATGCCTTTCCCTTAAAACACACCATAAATAGTAGAAAAAATTCGGAAAATAAAAAGCAAAGATTGGCCAGTACTCCCACTGAGTCAGTCTCGTAATCCGATTTTTCCAGACAATTTTATTTAACCAACTCACGATTTAGTTCCAGTTTTGTTTGCTGCTGCTGCTCATTGAGCAAATCGTAATATACCATTCCAATAGCAGAATCACTTTTTTCGACCCTAGTTATGCCAATCGTTTGTACCCTTCCGTCTCTGTTCATAACTACATCATTTCGAATATCACCGTCTCCTGCAGTTTGATGAAAATCCAGAATTTTCTCAGCATATTCTCCATTGGCAGATCTTTTCCATGCTTCAAACCAGTCCAAACGTTTCTGCTGGGCAGTTTCATCATACAATGTCCAAGACGCCCAAAGATGAAAATCCGCTGCATCGAGTGATTTGACATGAGTGCTTTCTTCATCCCAGCGAAGTTCCCAAAGCTTGCCATATTCGACAATCACAAGGGTAAAAGGCTCCATGCCATCAAAATCGTATTGATCAAAAAAGTCCTTTGCTCCAGCGTATTTGAAAAAATCGAGAACCATAATACCTCGGCTGCGTTTGTAGGGAGGCTGATGGCTGTGTTTTTTATAGGAACCATTCAGCAGACAAACCACCCGGTCGGAGGAAGCCATGGCTATCCAGGTGCCACCGGCCCCCTTATCCCGGGGAAAAGTAATTTTTATGCCGTCGGTTTCGAGAATTCCAAATTCATCAGCAGAACGCCCCGGAGCTTCATCACGATTAGAAGTGAGTACGAAATTTTTTCCTTGACCCGGAATATAGGTAACTGTACACATGTGGATTTATTATTAAATATATGCTTTGTAAAAATTAAAAATTGCGGGTTAAGTGTTTTAAAAAATAGCAAAGGACACTCAATAGTAAAGTGGAACAAGTAACTCGCAACACGAAACGTATACTTTGTTTACTCTAGAAAAACAGCAATATCCTGCAAAGGTTTTCTGGTAAGGTCTGGTACGGTGGGGTGTTCGATGGGGTAGCCCACAGGGATTAGCAAAAAGGGTCGTTCATTTTCAGGTCTTCCCAGTATTTTTTGCAAAAAACGCATCGGGCTGGGTGTATGGGTCAACGCAACCAATCCTGCATTATGGATCGCTGTTAGCAAAAAGCCCGTCGCCAGACCAAC
>QQUB01000683.1 GCA_008501835.1 Bacteroidota bacterium | reverse complement strand
TGGATTATTTTTATATTTTTACCCCATTAAAACACCGCCGTTGTCTGTGAATTTTAAACTAAAAAATTAACCTGAAAGGTGGTATTAAGACAAAGTGAAAGACTAACCCCGGAGGATAATAGACCAACAGGTCTTTCCGGTTCCTTTCTTCACATGCGAAGCATTCTTAATGCAGGCACACCCACTCTAACCTCCCTAGCATTCTTTTCCACTTCGAAAACGAAAAAACAAAAAACATGAAAAAATTATTACTACTGTTTATCAGCCTGATTTTTTTCACAAATCTACAGGCTCAACTCACGCAAACGGTGAGAGGTACCGTTGTAGACAAAGAATCAAAATATCCTTTATTCGGAGTAAATGCCATTATCAAAATGGAAGATGGTGCCTTTTTGGGGACAGTAACCGATATTGCTGGTAACTTTCAATTGGAGGATGTCCCGGTAGGCAGGCGAACCCTGGAAATTACCTATATAGGTTATCAGGAAATTATTCTGGATAACGTCATCGTTAGTTCCGGGAAGGAAGTAATCCTGAATATAGAAATGGAAGAATCAACGGCCATGCTGGAAGAAGTCGTTATTTATGCACAGCGGAATGGAGAAGTTAGAAATGAAATGGCGACGGTCAGTGCCCGCCAATTCAGTGTGGCAGAAACGGATCGTTATGCAGGCAGCCGTGGTGATCCGGGGCGTATGGCTTCAAACTTTGCAGGTGTTCAGGGAGCTGATGACTCCAGAAATGACATTATCGTCCGCGGAAATTCACCATCAGGAGTTCTTTGGCGATTGGAAGGCGTGAACATTCCAAACCCAAACCACTTCGCCATTCCGGGTACCGGTGGCGGACCTGTGACCATATTAAATAATAAGTTCTTATCAAATTCCGACTTTTTTACCGGTGCATTCCCGGCAGAGTTCGGAAACGGTATTGCCGGTGCTTTTGACCTGAAAATGAGAAACGGGAACAACCAGCAACACGAGTTCAGCGGGCAATTGGGGTTCCTGGGAACAGAATTAATGGCTGAGGGCCCATTATCGAAGGAAAATAAAAGTTCTTACCTGGCCATGTATCGCTATTCCACACTGAAGTTATTTAGTTTTTTAGGCGTTCAGATCGGAACGGATGCGGTGCCACAATATCAGGATGGGGCATTTAGAATTAACTTCCCGGGTAAAAACTCCAGTAATCTGGCCGTTTGGGGCATTGCTGGACAAAGTGCTGTTGATGTTCTGATCAGTGACCAGGAAGTCCCTCCGACCGACCCTGACCTGTTCAGTGACAATGACCGGGATCAGCACTTTGGATCTGCCATGGGCATTGGAGGTATCACATATACCAAACCATTTAATAAAAACACCTTTTTCAAAGGAAGCCTTTCTTCATCTTTTCAAAGGGTAACAGCGGATCATGATTTTATATTCAGAAGAGTGGTAGATGGAGCCTTTGTTTATGATTCTCTTCCACCCCACATGAGTTATTCGTATACGGAAATTAAATATTCTCTGAATGCTTTTGTCAACAAAAAGATAAGCGCCAGAAGCACCCTGAAATTCGGTATCAATGCCGACATGATCGACTACGAATATGTGGACAGTATTCGCCACATCATTCTGACCCCGGATGGGGAAAGGGGGCTCGAACCATTCTGGACGTATCGCTGGAACGCCAGTGGAAATACCTTTTTGTTCCAACCTTTTATTCACTGGAAATACAGATTCAACGAAAAATTCCTGATAACTGCCGGGGTGACAAGCCTTTGGTATACCTTTAATGACAACAGCTTTTCTCCTTTCGAGCCTCGACTTGGGCTTTCCTATGCCCTTCCGAGGGGACAAAAACTCAGTTTTGGATATGGACTGCACTCACAGAACCACTCCGGATATATTTACCATTATTCGAGCGAAGCTGAAGGAGATGATCCACTGGAATATAACCTCGATATGGGATTGACCAAGAGTCACCATTTTGTATTATCCTATGATCTTCCGATGGGAAGTAATATGCGGATAAAAGCCGAAACTTATTACCAGTACCTTTACGACATTCCTGTGGAGGTAGAAAAGAGTTCATTCTCACTCGTCAATTCAGGTTCAGGATTCAGCAGGTTTTTCCCTAATCCATTGGTAAATGAGGGAACCGGAAGAAATTACGGAGTTGAATTAACGGTGGAAAGGTTTTTTGCCGACAGCTATTACTTTCTGTTTACAGGATCTGTTTTTGACTCTAAGTACAGAGGTAGTGACGGCGTTTTGAGGAATACTTCCTTTAATGGTCATTTTGCCTTCAACGGGTTGTTTGCCAAAGAGTTCACTTTTAATCAAAACAGCAGGCTCAATGTAGGTGGAAAAGTTACCTATGCCGGAGGAAGATGGTACGGCCCGGCTGATGTAGAGGCATCCAACGAGAATTCTGAAATCATTTACGAAAGTGAAACCCTAAACACCATGCAGTTTGATCCCTATTTCAGGGTTGACGTTAAAATTAATTATCTTTGGAACAGACCGAAGGTCACGCATGAATTTGCCATAGATTTAGTAAATGTTTTCAATGTCAAAAACATTTTAACCCTTTCATGGGCTCCGGATCACCCGAGTGGTAATCCAATTCAACAGAAATACCAACTGGGCTTTTTGCCGATTTTTTATTACAAACTTGATTTTTAAAACAGAAAGCAACAAGTAACAAATATGGAAAGTGTTCTTGGTGGTATTCTTGCCTTTTTTATTGTCTTGTTTTCATACAAAGGATTCAGGGACAGGGAATTTTATGACCGGTACCTCTTTGATGTGACAAGCATTTTGAGAGACAGAGAATACCACCGGCTTTTTTCATCTGCGTTTCTACACGGATCCTGGTTTCATCTGGGATTCAACCTGATTGCCCTTTTGTCATTTAGCGGAGCCATTGAAGCCTATTTCGGCTGGTGGCAATACCTGGTGCTCTTTTTCGGATCTGTTTTATTTGGAGATCTGTTAGCCCTGTATTTTCATCGGAATCACGATTATCGGGCAGTCGGTGCTTCAGGGGGTGTTTCCGGTCTGGTAATGGCTTTTGTGATCGCTTCCCCCAATAGTGAGATCTCCTTAATTTTTCTGCCTATTGGAATACGCAGCTGGATCTTTGGATTGGCCTATGTGATCATAACCATCGTTGCTATTAAAAGAAGCAATGACAACATTGGTCATGAAGCTCATCTTGGCGGTGCTATAGGTGGAGTATTGCTGGCATTGGCTTTCGAACCCTCTTTGCTCACCGAAAGAGTTTGGTTGATTGCAGCAATATTGGTCCCTTCCATTATTTTTCTCTGGCTCAATATTACCAATCCTGCATTTTTCCTGATTTCCGACAATTGGAGTCTTCCCAAGCGAAAGCCAAAATCTCCCCTCAAAATCAGCCACAAAAAGAAGAAAATAAGCAAAGAAGAAGAGCTCGACCTCTTGCTCAAAAAGATCAAAAAAAAGGGGCTTGGCAGTCTTACCCAAAAGGAAAAGGACCGACTTGAAGAGCTATCAAAGGAATGATTATTACAATAGCTTAAAAAGTCCTCATTTTACCTAATGTTATTTGCTTATCAACAAATACCCTATTTTCAAATTCCCAAAAAGAACTACATTGGATCCTGCTTTTTCATGCATATCGGAAAAAGAAGAGAAAAAATGATCCGTATTTCCGCTACTTGAACCTTGTCCTAATCCTGAAAAGATGGCATTGAGACTTTCCCCCATACCAAAAATATCTCCCATTCCACCTGAATTCGTTGGGACTTGTTCTTTAACATTAGAATAATCGACTGATTTCCGGGCAATTCCGGCACCAAGGTTCCATTCCAGGACAAACCGGTTAGAGAAAACTCTTTGTCCTCCCAGGTGCACACCTACTGTATTGATTACACTTGTTATATTGGCTTCCTGATAATTTACTTCACCCCCGGAAGAGGAATAATAGAAATCATTTGATTTGGAATAACGCTCAGCCCGGTGAGTAAATTCCAGCCCCCAGAAATTGCGAAATTTTTTCTCATCATTGAAATAATATCTTACCTGAGTGCCCACCTTAAAGGCTTTTCCATCATAAGCATTAGCTTCACTGCTATTGACAGGTATATTGATTTCCCCTAATATTCCAACCGATGGATTGGGTTGAATTTCAAATCCAACAGGTATTAAAATTTTAGTAGCAGTCACCCCGGGTAATGTTTTTACTGTAAGCAGGGTATTGAATTGTGCGTTGAGCAGCAATGGAAGAAAACACAAACAAAGCAGTATAGACTTTTTCATCTTTCAGGAATTTTATGGTCAAAAGTCTATGGTCAAAAGTGTTCTGATGTATTCATTGGTAATTTAGTGAAAATTCAATACACAAACAAGAAAGGCCCTGAGGAACTTAGCTGTATTTAAGCCAGTTTTTTCAATTTCATTTGTGTTTAATTCGTATTGGCCGAATGAATTCCGTGAGAACGGTCTATTAAAAAAGTAGATTAGAAAAACTCCCCTACTCTATTACTCCGAATCTTATTTTCGTAAATTCGCATCTATCCGAAAATCTAAAATTCCAGGATGAAAAAGATCCTCTCTTACATACTCACACCCCTGCATCTGATCGCCTTCGGGTTAGTTCTCGTTATTTTTCATGCTATTCAATGGCTGGCTTTAAACCTTGGAGGTTATCATGCCCACAAATGGTCGGTTAAGTGGCTCAATTACTGTTTGATCCAAAGCCTGAAAATTTTGGGTAATACCTGCAAATTCATTCATCCTCATGAAATTCCAAAGGATAAACCTCTGATCATCGTTTCCAACCATCAAAGCCTTTACGATATTCCTCCGATAATCTATCATCTCGACAAGCATCATATCAAATTTGTTTCGAAAAAAGAACTGGCCAAAGGAATTCCAAGCATTTCTTTTAACCTTCGCCATGGAGGTTCTGTACTCATTGACCGGAAGGACCCAAGCCAGGCACTTCCGGCTATGAAGGCCTTTGGAGAGTACCTGGAAAATAACAATTATGCAGGAGTCATATATCCTGAGGGGACCCGCAGCAGGGATGGCGTTCCCAAACGGTTTTCTCCAAAAGGTTTAAAAACTTTGGTCGAACATATGCCTTCAGCATATATCGTTCCTATATCGATCAATAATGCATGGAAAATCAATGAACATGGTATGTTTCCAATGAATGTCGGGATCAAAGCTACCTGGTTGGTCCATAAAGCTTTTCCTGTGGCCGGGCGAACCTTTGAGGAAATTTTTGATGAGGTTGAAAAAACGATCAAAGGCTCGGTAATTGTTTAATAAATACTTGCCTTTTCCCATAGAAGAATTCCTTTTCCAAACCTGACAGAAGTCCATCCTCCAAAGGATATTTTTTTTCATGGTGCGTTGTACTTTCCAACCTGCAATTCGGGGTTTAAGTGTTTTGATACGCACCCTCGACATCTCCATTGTGTCCATTCTTATTTTAAAAAACTGCATTAACCTGATAGGATTTCTTTCGGGAAGGACTATGTATTAGCCATAATCTCTGGAGTGTACTTCAAACAAATGAACCTTTCGTCATGCGAAATAATATTAGGTAAACAGCCATCATGATTCTTTATTACAAAATAAAAGGAAAACAAAAAATTGCAAAACAAAAAATAATCAAAACTTTTATCATGTATTTAGAAAAATTTAAATTATAATTAACAAATTTTTTACACACTAAAACCAACACACCCATTTTCACAACTATTTTTAATTACCAACTTAATTAATTATGAAAAAGAATTTCACTTACATCCTCATTCTATTGCCTTTACTATTAGCCACTTCGATGGTACAGGCACAAACAAAAATTTCCGGAACGGTTTCCGATGATTCCGGGGAAGTTTTATTCGGGGTTAACGTCTTTGAAAAAGGAACCTTCAATGGTACTACTACTGACCTGGACGGTAACTTTTCACTGGAAGTGGATAAATTGCCTGCAACCCTGACCTTTTCCTATATCGGGTATAATGAAGCTGATGTTGAAGTCACTGATGCTTCTTCCCCGGTAAATGTTACCATTTCTGCAGGAATCGGATTAGATGAAATCGTGGTTACCGGTAACCGAACAAAACCGAGAACCATCCTTGATTCCCCTGTACCCATCGACAATTTTTCTGTGGAGGAACTTACTTCAGGAGGTAAAACCAACATGGAACAAATGTTGAACTATAAAGTACCTTCCTTTAACTCACAGAATCAGGCTATTTCTGATGCTACAGCTCACTTTGACCCTGCTGACCTTCGTGGACTGGGGCCATCCAGAACGCTGGTTTTGGTAAATGGTAAAAGAAAAAATCAATCTGCACAGGTTTACCTGAATCGAACACCAGGTAAAGGGGAAGTAGGAACTGACCTCAAATCTATTCCTACCGCAGCTATTGAAAGAATCGAGGTGCTTCGTGACGGAGCCTCCGCACAATATGGATCAGACGCCATTGCCGGAGTTATCAATATCATCCTGAAAGACGAAGTGGACTTTACTACTGTTACTTCCCATACAGGAGTAACTTCCATGGGAGATGGTTTCCATTTTGGAGCGGACCTCAATACATCCGTTTCCATTGGTGAAGAAGGGTTCATTAATTTGACAGGATCCTATTATACACAAAACCTGACCAACAGAGCAGGAGAAGTTACAGACACCGATGCCGATTATCAAGACTGGTTAAATGAAAACCCTACAGCAGGAATGATCGTAGGTCAGCCGGATCTAACCAGCACTGCCGGTATGGCGAATATGGAGTATCCTCTTTCGGATAATGCTACATTTTATTCATTCCACGGAGTAACTCACCGTACCGGGCGTTCATTTGCTTATTATCGTGCACCTTACTGGAGACCGGATGTTGCAGCAGCTGAATTCTGGACGCCTATGGAGAATTTTATTGGATACCACCCAACATTTGAAACTGAAATCGTTGACAATATCAATTCTGCCGGAATCCGTTTTGGTGTAGCGGGATTTGATGCTGACGCGAGTGTGACTTATGGTAGAAATGCTGTTGACTATACTGTGAACCGTTCTGTAAACAGAGACTACCTCGCGGACCATGGATGGTCACCAAGGACCTTCTATCCGGGAGGATATACCTTCCAGAATACCGTTGGAAACCTCGACCTGAGCAGAAGTCTGGCTGATGACAAAATAAGTTTGGGTCTTGGTGCTGAAGCTAAAATCGAACAATTCTCTTCCAGAGAGGGAGATCACATTTCTTATTACAAAGGAGGTTCCGATTCATTCGCAGGTATCAAACCTGAGGAGGTTGTCAGCGAAAGAAGAACCAACTTTGCAGCATATGCAGGTCTTGATTTTGACCTTACCGAAAGCCTTTTATTGGGTGCAGCAGCAAGATTTGAGAACTTTTCCGACTTTGGTACCAACTTCTCATGGAAAGTGAATGCGAGATATAAAATTGGTAAAAGAGGCGCCATCCGTGGTTCTTACTCCACTGGTTTCCGTGCACCATCCCTGCACCAAAGATATCTGATCAACTCTCAGTACATCATCGTTCAGGGATCTCCTGACCCACAGCTCCAGGGA
>QQUB01000139.1 GCA_008501835.1 Bacteroidota bacterium | reverse complement strand
GGATACCGGCAAGACAAAAGCCTTTTACATGGATTTGGAAACAGGGGTCTGTGGTGATGCCAATTGTCGGATTGACACAGTTCGGATTTTCTGGGACAAATACGGTTTCTATGATCGATTGGTTTTACCAAAGGGTGTTAACCTGGAAAAGGCGAAAGGCGAAAATTTCTCCAAGGAGGATTATAAAAAACTGGATTTCATTTTGTCCGATAGAAACGCGGGGCTAAAGGACGTTTTCAAAGAAGAAATTGTTGATACCAGCACCGGAGAAGGAATAGATGCCATTTCCGGTGCTACTATTCTGCTAAATACCGATGACTATGTAAAGGGAGCGGTATGGACTTGTTACACGCTTTGGCATTGGGTTAACGGGGATATTTTTGAAATTATTAGGAGAATAACCGGTGACGATTTGCCTCTTGCCGATTTGTATAGTCATTTACAAAGCGAAGAATTGACTAAAAAGTATTTTGGCCTTGAGGAATTGGTCCACAGAAAGTCGATTGACCTGCAAACCATTCAAATGGTTATTGATGAGTTGGCGATAAATGATTATCTGTTTTCCAAGTTATCGTCGGAATATTTTGAGTCAGCCTCCGATAGTCTATATAATAATTCAATGGCTGCCTATTTCAAAATTGGAACCAGACAGCAAAAGGTAATTTGTTTGAATGCATTGGCGCAAACAGATCATGTGCTATTTCCTAAGCTTTTGGAATCAATGGCCTCCGAACTCCATTCGATTAAAGATTATCAGGTCGTTGATCTTTTTTTGGACCTTCTGGATCAAACCGGAGAAATCACACAACGAGAATTAAATTTATTATTTCCTCTCGTATTAGAAGAAAATTTTCTGATTGCAAGACGGGTGTATTGGTTTCTGCAGGATAAACCTTTGTCGGATGATCAACGGAAACAAATTGAGATTTTCCAAAAAAATAACAAAGGAAAGCTTTGAAAACCAACCTTTTCGACTATTAAACCACTGCCTCTCTTCCATATGGTAAATTAGTGTATAGACTGGTTAAAATTTTGCAATGAACCTATCCGGGAACCCCTTATCTATGCATATAGTTACTATTGCCTGGGCTAAATTCTTTTTGATAACCAACTGACCTGGTGGTTAATATGACTCCCATTGGGTCAGGTAAAAAAAATAATTATGAACAGATTTTACAAAAAAGTATTCGCTTTTATTATGTGGATGACCATTTTTGGTGGCATGTCATTGATGGGCCAGAATTTATTGCAAAACCCTGGATTTGAAACAGGAGAACTGGCTCCCTGGTTTGGTGATAATAATAACATCGTAACGATTGTAACAGAAGCTCATTCCGGAGAATACGCTGCAGTGGGAAATGCTGCTCAAAATGTAGATTTGACAGCTGGAGTTCAGTATACGGTCACTTGTAATGCTAAGATCATTTCTGCTACATCAGAACAAAGAGTATGGATTGGTCTTCGAGATTCTGAAGGCTTGGTTATAAATGCGGAGATATTTGAATCAGATTGGGAGGAAATGACAATGACATTCACTCCGGATGAAACCGGATCTCATAAATTTTGGATTTGGGGACAGGGAGATTCTTCCTACGCAAGTGATAACTGGGTGTTATTGGCTGAAGGAACCACGGATGTTAATGATAATGCGGCTGAAAATAACATTAAAATCGCAGGGACAGCTGATGGTATTGCTATCAACATGTTAAATGTGAATAGTGATGCAAATATTCTTATACACGACCTTTCAGGAAAGCAGATTTACAGTGCAACAACAACAGATTTGGACACAATTATCGACAGAAGTGTCCTCTCTGTTTCCGGAATTTATGTTGTTACCGTTATCACTGATGAGCTTCACAGAGTTGAGAAGGTAGCTTTTATGAACTAAAAAAGTTACAAATCCCTGAAAAGATAATTTTCATAGGATAGATACTGAATTCATTAGAATCAGCATATCATTTAAAGGCCGGGAACCACTTGTCAGCTAGGTGGTGCTCCCGGCTTTTAAGTACCTAACCCACCATTTTCACCATTGCTTTGATAAATTACCAGTATTATGAAATCAAACGTTTTAATAATTATTTGCTTTTTATCTATGGGCATTTTTGTTAATGCTCAAACACCTGTTTCCCATCCTGAAGTTACCTGGAACCTTAATGAAAATTATTCCGATGAATTCAATTCCGGTGAAATTAACGAGGACAAATGGGATATTGATGTAAATGATTGGGGAACATGGTCGTGGGAACCTGAAAATGCCTATATAACAGATACGGTTTTGACTTTGAGGATGCAACAAAAAACTCATTGGCGGGGAGGACAACAATTTTGGTTTACTTCCGGAATCTGCCAGGTCAGGGAAACCTTTACCTATGGGTATTTTGAAGCAAGGATCAAGGCCAGTGAAAAAGGTCAGGGAACTTGTCCGGCTTTCTGGCATTATTCGCGTGGACAACCAACCCCAACAGAAGAGGGTGGGGTGAAATACTGTGAAATCGATGCAGTGGAGATTTTCCAGAAGCCATATGACTTTCAACGGCTGGAAATGAATCTCCATGCCAGGATCATTGAAAATGGGGTGCTGACATGGAAGCGACCTGGACTGGGAGATACTGAACTGTGTCATAATACCTGGCTGGCTCCCTGGGATCCGAGAGATAACTATCATACCTACGGAGTATTAAACCGTCTGGATTCGATTTTTTGGTTTGTGGATGGAATTCAACGAGGAGCCAAGAAGAATGTTTATTGGCATCTACCTATGTATCTGACCGTTTCAATGGGACTAAGGACTCCCTATGAAGCATACATTGGAGGAGTGAGAACAGCCCTTCCATATCCCGATTCTATCCCGGAACCAGGTTTTCCTACAGAGATGTATTGCGATTACGTACGCATGTGGAACACGCCACCTCAATTGTATGCGGACCGCGAAAAATATTACGATGCGGAATTTCCCGTTGGGTCAACTCTCGAATTTGATTGCAGGTATTTTGCCGGTAACGGAGAATCGGTTGTGGCTGATGGCTGGAATGGGATGACCTGTAAGCTTCTGGAAATACAAGCTGATGGGACTATTGTTAATGAAATTGAACTGGTAGATGAGATGGTTGTAGGGGAAGAATCGGGCATTACTACATTCGAGTTCCTCTTGAACGATCTTGTTGTAAGTAGTTCATTACCAGAAGGTAATCAGTATGTGTTGAAGCCAGCCTTCAGGTCTTCATTTGATGGAGGGCAGGATGTTTATCTTGAAGAGGAATATTACCCAATACAATTGGTAGAAGCCAATAGTGTGAATAGCGCTGAAGCTGTTGAGAAGATCAAAATATTTAGTACGGACGGAGGCGTTATGATCGATCTTGAAGGTTTGAATGGAGATGCAGTAATAAAAGTATTTGATTTATCTGGTAGACAAATTATTCAGGATAGTACCTCTCAGCAAAAAATATTCCTGGAAAACTCACACTTTCCCACTGCTGGTATTTACCCAGTGTCTGTAAAAATTGGAAATCTCCACAGAGTTGAAAAAGTGGTGGTTGTAGGCAATTGATAATTCAGGATAATATCCTTTTTTAGGTGTATACCTTTCCGTTAGTGGGATTGGTGTCAAATTAGAGTAAACCAATGCCAGAGGCATGGTATATTATTGCATGGTACGCAAGTGCCATGTAATAATGCAAAACAGATCCAGTTCCATGGGAACGGCACAATTAGGTTCATAATCAATTGATTATGCCGTTCCCATGGAACTGGGGATTTTTCAATTCATAGCAAGGCACTGGCGTACCCTGCTATGAGATGCCGTCTCTCTGAGACTAGGTTTTTATAAAAACAACACAAATTTGACACCAATCCCATTGGCGAGTCAAATCTTGCCTGGCCAGAAGACAGGTTTGATTGAATAAGTTTCAGGTCACCAAAAGAAATGCTATCAAATTTGGGGGTGGAATCCGTAATTCATGTGATTCCATCCCCATTTTTATTACGAATCCATTTACTGCAGGCATCATACCTAATAATTTTAATACCAATTTATCTGCTAATTAACCCAAATGGTAAAATACGGTAATGATTGGGTAAATTTCTTAAACCGCAATCCAGGAATTTTCCCGTCTTTTATGATTAATATTTAACATCAGATTTATTGGCTGTTAATTTTAACAGCAAAATGAATTGTCCTAACCGATAAAATTCAAACAATGACTGGGAAATATAACAAATTAAGGAGTATCAATATTGGCGATTGTAAATGGACGGAGGGCTTTTGGGCTGAAAAATTCAAAACCTGCGAAACAGCGATGATTCCATACATGGGAGAGGTTTTGTGTGGTGATGTTGGCCATGCTTTGAATAACTTTAAAATTGCAGCCGGGTTGAAAGAAGGAGAGCACAAAGGAATGTTCTGGCATGATGGAGATTTTTATAAATGGCTGGAGGCTGCTACCTATGTATACGCTCAAAATGGTGACAAAGAACTACTCAAACAAATAGACGAACACATCTCCATCATTGCCAAAGCACAGGTAGAGGATGGATATTTGCAAACTCAGATCCAGCTCCGGGAAGAGGTCGATCGCTACGAAAACCGCAAATACCATGAAATGTATAATACAGGCCACTTACTGATCAGCGCTTGTGTTCATTATCAGGTTACAGGTCAGCGAAACTTCCTGGATATAGCCATCAAACACGCAGATTTACTTTATACCATATTTTATCCTGAAACCAAACAGTTTGGACGATTTGGTTTTAACCAAACCCAAATAATGGGACTGGTGGAGCTATATCGTGTCACGGAAGATGATAAATACCTGAAACTGGCAGAACGTTTCATCAATCGCAGAGGTAAGTATGAGGTGGAGCATCATCCGACTACAGAGGGATACCCTATCGGGGATATGGTGCAGGAGAGAATTCCTTTGCGGGAAGCTGATGAAGCTGCCGGACATGCAGTTTTGGCTCTGTATTATTATGCAGGAGCAGCCGATGTTTATGCGGAAACCGGTGAACAGGCCCTGAAGGAAGCTCTGGACAGACTGTGGGAAAGTGTTACCCAACGTAAAATGTATGTAACAGGTGCCGTTGGGCAAACCCATTATGGAGCCTCCTCTAACCGTGATAAAATCGAGGAAGGTTTTATCGACGATTATATGATGCCAAATATGACGGCTTACAACGAAACCTGCGCCAACCTGTGTAATGCCATGTTCAGTTACCGGATGTTGGGAGTTAATGCGGAATCCAAGTATGCGGATATTATAGAACTGGTGCTTTTCAACAGTGGTCTTTCAGGAATAAGTATTGAAGGAAAAAACTATTTCTATGCCAATCCATTGAGGATGGTTCATAATTCCAGAAATTATAACGATCATGAAAACGCTACCGAAACTCCTGAACGGGAACCTTACCTGGAATGCTTCTGTTGTCCTCCAAATCTGGTCAGAACCATTGCCAAAGTTTCCAAATGGGCCTACAGTTTATCTGAAAACGGAATTGCTGTCAACCTTTATGGAGGTAATCAATTAGACACTCAACTGCAAGATGGATCAAGTCTGAAGCTTTTGCAAAAAACAGAATATCCCTGGAAGGGAAGAGTGAGCATTACCATGGAAGAATGTAAGGGCAGTCCCTTTGAGGTCTTATTGAGAATTCCCGACTGGGCACCCGGGACCAAAATCCAGATAAACGGACAACATGCTGATACCGAAATCAAGGCAGGCACTTTTGCAAAATTGGAAAGATCCTGGAAAGCCGGAGATGAGATAACCATTGATTTTCCAATGGATATTCACCTGGTTGAAGGCCATCCCCGCATCGAAGAGGTTCGTAATCAGGTGGCAGTGAAACGAGGCCCTGTGGTGTATTGTATTGAATCCCCTGATCTGCCGGAAGAAACGAACATACTGGATGTTTATCTGGATGCACGGACAGAACTGGAGGTGGAGCATAAATCCGGATTTCTCGGTGGCATTTCAACCATCAAAGGAAATTTGCTACTTCGCTCCAATAAACAAAAAGGAATGTACAGAGTTGTCAGTCAACCGGTGTGGGAGAATTATCCAACACAACTGGTTCCCTATTTTGTCTGGAGCAACAGAGGATTAGCGGAGATGACTGTATTTATGCCGGTTGTTTGGGGCAAATAGATTAATAAATCCTTTTACTATTAAAAACAAAAACATGAGGTTCATATCCTATTTAATATTAATTACTTTTTCACTTTTTCTTTTTGCTGCAAACCCTACTGTATCGGCCCAATCTAAAGAAAAGGCCGAAATGGTTACTCCTTTTTCAGACCCTGAAAATAAAGATGGCTGGGTACTTAATGAAGATCTGAGTGATGAATTTGAGGGGACCCAACTTGATCCAGAAAAATGGTTCATTGAAGGCCAAAATGGTGATTACTATATTTGGAAGGGCCGCGCTCCTGCACAGTTCGTTCCTCACAATGCCATGGTAGAGGATGGAAAATTGAAAATCAGAACCCAATGGGAACCTGATTATCCATTTGATCAGGAAGGATATAAAGAAAGCGGCAAGGAAGCCTATGGTAGTTATCAGGGAAAACCATTACCAGTAACTTCTGCAGGGGTTATTACCAACAAAAGGTTCCTTTATGGCTATATGGAGATCAAATCCAAAGCCGGACATGCTGCGATAACGGCGGCTTTCTGGGCAATAGGATATGAACAGGAATTGGATGTTTTTGAACAAATGGGTAATCCCAAAATTCATCAGGAACATGGAATTACGGCTAAAACTGTTCGAACAGCTGTACACGACTGGAGTCCACCGGCTGTAAGACCAACTAAAGCTTTCGGATATGACGATAGAGATCTGGATTATACCACTGGAGAGGAATTCCATGTTTATGGTGCAGAGTGGGGAGAGGATTATCTTAAAGTATATCGCGATGGCAAATTAACCTACCATATAACCCAGGACGAATTGGGAACCGATTGGGTATTGAACAACCCAATGGAGATCTGGCTGGATTCTGAGGCATTTAGCTGGCTTGGAGTACCTCATGAGGAAGAATTACCGGTAGATTTTGAAATTGAATACTTAAGGGTTTGGCAAAAGCCGGATCCAAATCTGATCGACCGTGCATTTTTCGGATTTGAGGGTCCAATTCTTTTCGAGGAAAATCCACGCCCATTAATGCTCGTTCCTGAAAATTCAGAAAATAATGACTACCAGCAATTTTGGAGAATAGATACGTCTTCTGCAAAATATTTAACCATCGTAGAAGGTGATTATGCCACAGGAGTAAACAGCCTTCAATTTTCCGGATATGGAAAAAATGAAGAACTGGGATCCGAAAAAGTGTCTGCTGTATCTCCGGAAGGAGCAGTGGATTTACCGGCAGGGGATTACGTTTTATCAATGAAAGTTTGGATGGATCAGGGTAGGGAAGTGAAGAAATTACATCTTGGTATGAAAGATGGCGATGTCCAGATACCTATCGACCTGAAAGGACTTGAAAGACGGAAGTGGGTGACTATTGAACAGAAATTTTCAAAAACTTCAGCTTCAACTGAAAAAGATCAATTCACCATTGAGGTTCGAAAAGAAGATATGCC
>QQUB01000846.1 GCA_008501835.1 Bacteroidota bacterium | reverse complement strand
TAAAACCTCATTATCCTTCGGCTGAGGTTTTTCAATTTCTTTAATTTGAAGGACTTCGGGCGGGCCGTAATTGGTGTAGATGACTGCTTTCATTTTTTCCTGATTATTTCGTAAATCACCGCTCCCACAAGATAGCCAATTGCCAGCAAACCGAAGAAGACTGTCAACCCATTAATTTCGCCATGTTCAATGGTTGAAATTGCAAACACAAAAAACAATGAAGCCACCACCAAACCCGCAATTCGAACGAATAAATCGCTTTCTTGAATCCTTTCGGCAATTGTCCTATTTTCGATCCTGCCCATCAAGTGTTTCTTTTTGGTATCTTGAACAGTAGAAAATCGCTCGTTTGCTAATTTCTTCTTTTCTGTTTCCAGCATTCGGGTAACAGAATCATCATTTCCCTCCAAGAATTTTTGCAATATGACACTGGCCTTGGAAGGGCTGACTTCAAGCGTCATTTCATTAGCATTGTTGTAATTTGATTCGCTAAAACAATCCTCTTCATGAGGATCCAAAGGTTCAAAATACATTATCTGGAATTCCTCCAGATAATTATGACCAATTCCCGAAAATATTATAATCTTTTTATCACTGACTCTGACATACTCAATACTTGGACTGTAGTGTTCAATTTCCTTTTTTAACCAATCCTCCCAGGGGAAGGACCTGTAAATCTTCCAGGCTTCTTTGCTGTCAATGCTCTCCGGTGCATAATAAATGTCCGGGCTGTCGGGAAAGCACAGTGAGTATTTAAACAGACTTGACATAGTTTTTTGCTTTTATCCAGGAAATATATGCCGTGCCTACAGCACTAAGTTTTTATTACTTTTTGGCGTGGCACTACGTACCATGCTTAGAATATGACGTCGCTATGCGATTTGTTCCAGCAACCTAACCATTCAAGTCCCATCGGGACGCCCTATCGGTGGCCCTTAACAATTAGAATAGACCAAGTGCCGTAGGTACGTCATATGTGTTTATCAGGATTTTAATCATGTTTTTCCAACACTCCAGATTTAGGAGCAGCTATCCGATAAAATTGAAAGAAGGCTATGGATTTTTCTTAACTTATTCAAAGAACCTTGCAAAAATGACCGTTCCAACCAAAACCAAAAACCAAACCATATTTAAAACTGCTCCAAACCATTTATACCAGGTACTGGGTTCTTTTTTTTCAAAGCTCACAAACACAAATAATAACCCAAGCACACATAATACCCGTGTCACAAAAATCAAAAGCATTGGGATAGATGATATTCCATCACCTGCCACAATAGTTTTTGGAATATTGGCATAAATAATTGCAAACATAACGAACGTCAATATTGACAATGCAAATGAAAGTTTCGAAAATCTCGTCTTATTGTTTTTGATTGGAACCTCGTCTAAGATTTCATTCATATTTGTTCAATTTTTCGGTTAGCAAATTACATTTGACATCAGTTCCAAATTTCGGGGATTTTAATCATATGACGTACCTACGGCACTTGAATTGTTTTTCCTTTGGCATGGCACTGCCTACCATGTTAAGCGTATGCTGTCGCTATGAGACTTGTCTAAAAGCCTTGCATTCCGTTCATTCCTCCAGCTTAAACTCGACCGGAACATTGAATAGAATATTCCTTGGAACACTCCTCGATCCTGTTGGAATCCACTTAATGCCCATTTCTTCCATCAGTTTAATGACACGGACAGCTTCTTCTCCACAACCATAACCTATGTCCCTAGCCAATTTCACATCGCCGGTATCTCCATTTTTATATACTATAAACGTAACAAAGACCGTTCCTTCAATTTTGTTGGCTCTGGCAGAATCGGGATATTCCAGATGCTTTTGAATAAATTCAAGCAATTTCTTGCGTCCACATTCATATTTTTCTTCCCGGGTGCCCGACATATCTTCACATCCGGGGAAACGAGGCATGTCCTCAACCACTCGGTAGACCTTTTCTTCCTTGGGTGGGGGTGGTGGAGGCGGTGGTGGAGGCGGTGGTGGAGGCGGGGGAGGGTAACTAATAGGCTCTTGTCCAAAAACCACTGAAACAAGGAATAAGAAGATCAGCAGGAATGAATAATTAAGGGTAGGTTTCATTTGTTTTTTAATTTATGCTAAAGTTCCAAATCAAAAAGGCAATTTCAAATTAAATTAAGCATATGTTGTATTATAAACTTGTATAGCCTGTTTTACTTCGGGTGGAGGAAGTAATGTCTCTTGCAATAAATACAGCGAAAACAGCCCACAAAACTGTGATCCACCCAAAAAACAACCAGCTCCACAAGCAAAAAACAAATACTCCATACAAGGATTCCAATAAGTTAACAGGGGGTTGAAAAAAGTGCTCTCCGAATATCCAATAACGCACATTTAATTCAATAGCCATCAGGTACCAGCAGAGCCAATGAGAAATAAGTCCAACAATAGGAGCAATGACAAGAAGATTGTAGGATTTATAATTATTTCTCCTCACAATGAAGAAAAACGATAACAAATAACCTGTCAAAAAACCAGCTAGTGTTGCATACAACCAAAAAAAATCATATCCCTCACCTATCGAAGTGACAGAAATATACCCCCCGATCCCCAACCCTGCAATGGAGTACAATAATCCGTATAATATTTCAAATTTTATTTTCATAAAACTTCCGGGCTTGTGTCTTTGGTAATCACGACTTAGAAGACCATTCAAAATTCAAATGGAGTACCATTTTCATCCAACTGCAATAAAACCATTTGCATATCTTTTATATCTGTCTTAAAGCTTTTTGTCCCACAGAACAGGTAATTTCCATTGTCCATCTTTATTCCATCCCTTAAATTATCATACCCATGACCTCCGTAAATTCCCTGCCAGATTAGTTCTCCTTCACCCGTTATCTTTGCTATGAAATTATCCTGATCCATATCCTCAAAGGATATTGTTGGACCAAAAATCAAAAACTCATCCTCACTAACCTGTTTTATGCTATTGCCAAAACTCTGGGTCCTATCTCCAAACTTTTTCTTCCATAAAATTTTTCCTTCATCACTTATTTTTGTTACAAGTATTTTTACACCATCATCAGGTTTTGAACTGACCACTAAAAAACCATGACTTGTTTTAATAATTTTTGCCAAAGAATGTTTAACTGTCTCTCCTAAATCAAGTGTCCACAGTTCATTCAAATGCTCATCAAAAGCCATGACTACAAGGTGAAATCTGTATTCTCTTATCCGTTTGGTTCCTAAAATTATTACCCCATCATTATTACCATTTGCAATGGAGCTCCCTGGTTTAGTAAAATCATTAAACATAGTTTTCTCAAAAATCAGCGTACCCGCTCTGTCGATTTGGACGACATATAATGAATGGGGATATGGCTCCTCCAATTCTTCCAGTCTCGTCCCCAAAATCATATATTTATCATTACCCAAATAAACGATTTCTTGAGATCCTTCAACTTTATGAGACCCAAAGGTTTTGGTCCAAATTACGTCACCGTCCAAGGAAACTTTATTAACATAATAATCACTTTTACCTGCTCCAAAACTTCTGGTGTCTCCTAAAACGATTAATTCCTGATCAGGAGTAAACAATATATCTGAGGTAAATTCAAGTTCTTCTCCTCCCATTGACTTTACCCAAATGGTATCCAACTCTCTATTTAATTTCAATAGATTAATATTATCGTCTTCCGCTTCACTAATTAGGTAGGTATTCTCTTCCTTATCCTTCGTCATTTTTATTCCGGCATGGAATTCACTTCCAAACTTCTTAAAATAGCCGTCAATCTTAAAGTCTTTTAGATTAGTTTTCCTTTTTGAAGAGATTTCATTTACACAGGAAGCCAAAAAGGTCAGCAACAGCAGGCTAAAAAATAAATTAATGGTTTTCATTTGTATTCTATTTGTTTATAAGGATGTCAACTAAAGTTCATTATTCCAATTCAAACTTAACCGGAACGTTGAACATAATATCTCCAGGTCTTCCATAAAATCTTGCGGGAATCCATTTCCATCCCTTATCGGGAATAAGCTGGATAACTCTTACCGCCTCTTCTCCGCAACCTCCTCCAATATCTTTTACCACTTTGATATCCTTAACATTGCCGCCTTTATCTATTTTGAAGGAAACAATGACAATTCCTTCTATTTTATGGACTCGTGCTGAATCAGGGTATTCCAAATGCTTGTATATGAAATCTTTGAATTTTTGATCAGCACATTTGCGCTTTTCTTCATAGGTACCGGCGATGTCCTCACATCCGGGGAACCTTGGCTGTCTCTTTACCAATACAGGAACTTCATCTGAACTTGATGGCGGCGGCGGCGGCGGCGGGGGAATATGCTTTGGCTCTTGTGCAAAAAGGAAGAAAGCCTGAAAAAGGAATACCATTAGCAGAAGATATTTAAGAGTAGCTTTCATTTTTATCTTTCTTAATGTCAAAATTCTTTCAATTCAATTCAAGCCAGGCGGATTGCTGATTGGTAAAAACTGCTCCATCGCTGGTTTCAATCTCAATGGAAAACTCATGATCTCCGGTTTCAAATTGGGCACTGTTGAGATATTCATTGTTTAGAAAAATGTATATCTCCCCACCTTCATCATGGAATAAGACCGGCATTATTTCCTCATTCAAAAAATCAGTGCCTGCTTCGATGACCATTCCTTCAAAAAGAAAATCTCTGTCACAGGTTAATTTCAGGGATTCTCTATTCATGGTGTTGACGAGAAATTCCATGCATTGAGTGGCATAAGCTGAGGAAATAATACCCGAACCTCCCAGGTTATTGGCGTAATCCATTTCCAAATACAATACTATTCTGAATTCACTGCGAATGGTATCCTGCCGGTTATTATCGTTTTGAGAGATGAACATACTGCCGTTGCCAACTATGGTGATATTCGTTTCGCAACAGCTTTGAATAATGACAGAAGTTGCAAGGAGTAAGCTGAAAAACAGTAATGCTCTTTTGACGAGTTTCATTTTTTTGGGTTTTAAGATTCAAATTCCTGATTAACGCAAAAGCCAATTTACGGCATCTTGCTCAGAAGTAAAATACCTGAGCTTCAAATTATCTTCACTTTCATTTTCATAATCCGGTGGGTGTACCATCGCTATCTTTTCGAAGGCTAGCAAGTCCTGTTTTATGGTCTCCAGTTGCTCTCTGCAATATTTGATAACTGCAATAGATTCGAAGTCGTGATCGCCGAAGTTGATCAGTAAAAAATTATGGTCTTTTTTGTTGAGAATTTGGGTGATCAGCATATTGACTACTTCATTGGAAATCGGGGTTTTTAGGGCTAATTTTAGAATAGTTCTTTCGTTTTTCATTCCTTATGGATTTTATACTTAGGGATATCATATGTCGTACCTACGGCACTTGGATTTTCTTTATTCTTTGGCATGGCACTGTGTACCATGCTAAAATATGCCGTCGCTATGCGACTTTTACGATCAGCCTGATCACTCAAGTCCCAGCGGGACATCCTATCGGTGGCATCAGGCAAGAAGGATAGTTCGAGTGCCGTAGGTACGAATATTATTTTTTCAAATAAGTCAAATCGTCATCTTCGATTTTTAATCTTCAATGTCTCTAAATCTACAAAATTCTTAGCTATCGACTCTTTGGCCATTTTCATCCACTTGGGGATCGACATTATAGACAATCATGCGATCATAATTTGAAAGGCGATATTTCCCAGGTAAATAAACTTTTGAGGTATCTATCCCACCATCAAACCTTTTGAACATTACACCCCGTTCATTGCTGGCAATCTCAAATTTACTGCATGAGGTCATTAATAGAAAAAGGAATATAATAGCCAGGTTAAACTTCAGGTTAATCATAAATATCTTGTTCATTGTTAGTCATTGTAATTCACCAAGGATTGAAGCATAAACTTTATTTATCAACAATCAAAGGCGCTTCCCAGCCATCATAATCCCCGTTGTATTTTATGGCCAGTTTCCATAATTCAATGGTGTAGGCATCAATCTCATTCAGGCTGATCTTATCAATTCTTGAAATCACTAATTGATATTTTAAGTCCTGGGTATCTTCCACAAAACTTCTGGAAGTAATTTTGAAATTTCTTTTCACCACCTCTTTTTCAAATTCATCCCTGCCACTTTCTGTCTTGAAATAAATCCAATGGTCAACTTGCCTTTCCTGTGTCAGTTGGTCGCCCTGCTCTTCCATATAATCCAAAACTCTCCTGTTCATTATAGACTGATAGGTTTCCGGGTCAGGAAAAAGGAAATCCAGATAAAGGTCCCAGTTATCATTTTCATTAATGCCATGATCAAATTTATACTCCGGGAATTTCAAAAAACTGGTTGAAAGGGTTTTTTCCACCAACTTATCTTTGCCTAAATAGAAAAACAAATCCCTGCAATTATTACTGGTCAATCTCCCAACATAAATAACTTGATGATTTGAAACTAATTGCTCAACGATAAAATCCTCAATTTCCCAAAGTTTTGAACTTTCCTCCCGACTGGACATCCCATCCGTGCGAGGATTATTCATTTTGATGGAAACCCAAAATAAATGATCCATTTCGGGGACGGGTGCAACATTTATTAATCCCAGATCTAAATAAATGGAAGCTTCCTTGCCATCAACCTGACAAAAGTAAAAATTCCATTCCTGCTTGTGGTTTTGTGCATTCAAATTAAGGATGAGTATTAAGGTTAGGAGAAATGTGATTGTTTTCATTTGTAGTGGTTTTTGTTATCAAAAAATTCTCTCTGATTTCAAAGATTATATGCCGTACCTACGGCACTGGGTTTTTCTTTATTCTTTAGCATGGCACTGTGTACAATGCTAAAATATGCCGTCACTGTGCGACTTTTTCCACCAGCATGACCCTTCAAGTCCCGTCGGGACGTCCTATTGGTGGCCCTAGACAATTAAGATAATCCAAGTGCCGTAGGTACGACATATGTTTTATGTTTTCTCAAGGCATCCCCTAATGCAAGAATTTTGCCCCAAACTCATGTCCTTCTTACCCCCAAAATAACCCTATAATTATACGTCAAAATATCATCTTCCTCCCTACTTAATGACTCGATTTTTCCTTTAAATCTGGTAACACCAATTTCCTCTTCACTAAACCCTCTTTTCAGCAATGCTTCCAGGCCACCCTGACTTAGGGCTATGCCCAAAAAAGTCTCTTTATAGAATGTTTCTGATTTATGAAAATAGGATTCCTTCACGTAATCAAAATAGTTGCTCTGCTCAACATTTTGTAAATGTCCGGCTTTGCTCCATCTATGGGCAATGGGCTCCGGCAATGCTTTTGTTATTTCATTAACCTTACTAAATAATTCCCGGTAAGCCTGCTCGTATTCATAACTGACACTTGGCGGCCAAATTACATCATAGATTAACAGCACCCCATCAGGTTTTAAAATTCGATCTATTTCTTTCAAAGTGCTTTTGGGTTCCATCCAATGAAAAGATTGCGAGCAGGTAATGATATCAGCAGACGCTGACGCTAGCGAAATTTTATCGGAAAAGGCTTGCAGATAGGAAATATGTCGTTCATTAGTTTCCGCTCTTGCAACTGACAGCATTGCTTCACTGGGTTCCACACCTATTATC
>QQUB01000336.1 GCA_008501835.1 Bacteroidota bacterium | reverse complement strand
GTCTGTACGACCAAACAAAAGATGAACGCTACGAAAAGGTGATGTTTACCTTGAGGAAACAATTGGAATGGCAACCAAGGACCACCGATGATGGGTTTTGGCACAAGCTGAGGTACACCTATCAAATGTGGCTCGATGGTCTTTATATGGGAGCTCCATATTATGCCCAGTTTGCCCAGCGCTATAATGAACCTGATGCATTTGATGATATTGCTCATCAGCTTATCCTTATGGAAAACCATACACGTGACGAAAAAACAGGCCTGTTGTATCATGGTTGGGATGAAAGCCGGGTTCAAACCTGGTCAAATCCGGAAACTGGAAAATCTCCAGAATTCTGGGGAAGAGCAATGGGTTGGTACGCCATGGCCCTTGTGGATGTTCTCGATTACTTCCCTGATGATCATTCCCAACGTCAGGAAATTATCGACATTCTTAATCGTCTTGCTGAAGCAGTAACCAAGGTCCAGGACGAAAACACTGGTCTCTGGTTCCAGGTCCTTGACAAGGGAGGTCAACAAGGCAATTATCTGGAAGCAACGGTCTCCAGCATGTTTTCATATGCTCTGATAAAAGGAGTAAACAATGGATACCTCCCGTTAGAATACAAAGCTGTGGCAAGAAAAGCCTACGATGGAATAATCGAAAATTTAATAGAAGTAGAACCTTCAGGTGAAGTACACATCCATAAATGTTGTGCAGTTGCAGGGCTTGGAGGTAACCCCTATCGGGATGGAAGTTATGAATATTATATTAATGAAGAGGTTCGCAGTAATGACACCAAAGCCACTGGACCCTTTATTATGGCTAGTTTGGAATTTGAAAGGAAAATTGAAAAAATTCAATAAAAGTTTCTGGCAGAATTTTGAGATAAACCTTAATATTTTTCCTAAGTTGGAGCAGTTTTGAAATCGATTGCGTAAATTACTGTTTAAGTTCAAAATTTCTGTATAAACATAACCAAACATGCAAATCAAACCATTCTTAGACGATAACTTCCTGTTGGAAAACACTACGGCAGAACAACTATATCATGAATTTGCCAAAGAGCTGCCCATCCTTGATTATCACTGTCATTTGCCGCCCGATGAAATTGCCTCAGACCACAATTTTGAAAACCTGACAAAAATCTGGCTGGACGGAGATCATTATAAATGGAGGGCTATGAGAACCTTTGGTATTCCGGAAGCATACATTACCGGTGAAAAAGATGACCTCGAAAAATTCAGGCAATGGGCCAAAACGGTTCCTTTCACCATTCGTAACCCGCTTTATCATTGGACCCACCTGGAACTAAAAAACTATTTCGGAGTGACGGATCTGCTAAATGAATCCTCGGCGGATGCTATTTACAACAGATGTACCGAACTTTTGAACACACCCGAATATTCGACCCAAAACATCATCAAAAAAATGAATGTGGAAGTCGTTTGTACAACTGATGACCCGGTAGATGATCTTAGGTGGCATAAAAAATTAGGTGACCAGGCCAGGGGATTTAAAGTACTGCCTGCATTCAGGCCTGACAAGGCTATCTTTATTGACTCACAAAACTGGAACGATTATATTGACCAACTGGCTTCTGTTTCTTCTATTTCTATCGATTCTTTCGATAACCTTTTGGAAGCGCTTCAATCCAGGATTGATTATTTCCATGACAATAACTGCAGATTATCAGATCATGGACTGGAACAGGTTTATGCAGTTCCTTTCACAAATGCAGGTGTGAATAAAACCTTGCAAAAAAGACGCGCCAAACAGGCCATTACTGCAGCTGAAATTGAAGAATTCCAGTCCGCTGTACTGCACCACCTTGGAATTATGTATGCGGACAAAGGTTGGGTAATGCAGTTACATTTAGGTGCATTGCGTAATAATAGCAGCCGCATGATGCGTACACTTGGTCCGGATACCGGCTTTGACAGTATAGGTGATTTCTCCCAGGCAAGGGCATTATCAACCTTTTTGAACCGTCTTGATGAGGAGAATAAGCTCCCTAAAACCATTTTATACAACCTTAATCCAAGGGATAATGAGGTCATGGCTACTATGATCGGGAACTTCAATGATGGTTCGGTAAAAGGAAAAATGCAGTTTGGATCCTCCTGGTGGTTTCTGGATCAAAAAGACGGAATGACCAAACAGATGAATGCCTTGTCCAATATGGGTTTACTCAGTTGTTTTATAGGAATGCTAACGGATAGCCGAAGTTTCCTCTCCTACCCCAGGCATGAATATTTCCGTCGTTTACTCTGTAATATGATTGGGAAAGATGTCCACAACGGAGAACTGCCAAATGACATAAGCCTTTTAGGAGGCATCGTACAGGATATTTGTTATAACAATGCAAAATCCTATTTTGAATTCTAAAGCATAAAAAATTCATGAAAAAAATAGTAACCTTCGGAGAGATAATGCTTCGCCTGACACCTCCGGGATTCAGACGATTTAGTCAGGCGGGGTCTTTTGAAGTAATTTATGGAGGCGGTGAAAGTAATGTTGCCGTCTCTCTTGCTAATTACGGCTTACCTGTTGAGTTTGTGAGTCGTTTGCCTGAAAATGACATAGGCGAATGTGCCCTGATGGCTTTACGCGGCCGTAATGTTGGCACACAACATATAGTTCGGGGCGGAGAAAGGCTTGGGATTTATTTTCTGGAAATCGGAGCGGTTAGCAGGGGCAGCAAGGTCGTCTATGACCGTGCACATTCCGGGATGGCCAGTATTGAAGCTGGAATGATCGACTGGGAAGCTGTTTTTGAAGACGCTTCATGGTTCCATTGGACAGGTATAACACCGGCTATTTCTCAGGGTGCCGCTGATGCATGTCTGGAAGCAATTCAAACGGCCAATCGAATGGGGGTAACGGTTTCCACTGATTTGAATTACCGAAAAAATCTATGGAAATACGGAAAAGCTCCGGGAGAGATCATGCCGGCACTTGTGGAAGGTTGCGACATCATTTTGGGTAATGAAGAAGATGCGGAAAAACACTTTGGGCTCCACCCTGAAAACGTAGATGTTACCCAGGGCGGCTCAGTAGAAGGAGAAGCCTATTTATCTGTTCTCAAACAACTGATGGAAAGATTTCCGAGGGCTAAAAAAGTAATTACCACGCTCAGAGGAAGCATCAGTGCCTCACATAATACATGGTCAGGGGTACTTTATGACGGCAAAACGCTTTTTGAAGCCCCTACTTACCAGATAACCCACATCGTGGATCGTGTAGGTGGCGGTGACAGCTTCATGGCAGGGCTCATCTACGGATTACTTACCTACCCCGAAGATGATCAAAAAGCATTAAATTTTGCAGTAGCTGCTTCCTGTTTGAAACACACCATTTATGGCGATGCCAATCTGGTGACCGTCAAAGAGGTAGAAACCCTGATGGGTGGTGACGCAAGTGGCAGGGTCTCAAGATAATTATTGAACTTTTTTAATCAAAACAATGGCAAGATTTTCAAGGATACAAGTAGCGCAATGTATGTCAGAGCAGGGCATGGTGCCCCTTTTCTATCATCCCGATGTCGAATTGGGGAAAGAGGTACTGAGGGCCTGTTATAATGGAGGCGCACGGTTACTGGAATTTACCAATCGTGGAGATTATGCTCATGAGGTTTTCAGGGAACTCAACAAATTTTGCGAACAGGAATTACCCGAGATGATCATGGGCGTTGGCTCCGTCACAGATGCTGGAGCCGCCTCATTGTACCTTCAAACAGGGGCAAATTTCGTAGTTACTCCCGTACTCAGAGAAGATATCGCCCTGGTCTGTAATCGAAAAAAAGTTTTGTGGTCTCCGGGTTGCGGTTCCCTTACGGAAATTTGCCGAGCTGAAGAACTTGGCTGCGAAATTGTAAAACTCTTCCCTGGAGGCACCTATGGCCCTGGATTTGTTAAAGCCATAAAAGGCCCCCAGCCCTGGACCTCCATTATGCCCACCGGAGGAGTTTCTCCAACGGAAGAGAATCTCAAAGCATGGTTTGATGCAGGCGTAACTTGTGTGGGAATGGGATCCAAACTGATCTCGAAGGACATTTTAAAAAACAAGGCTTTCAGTGAATTGGAAAAAACGGTTGCAGAGGCTTTGGCATTGATTCAAAAATTAAAACCTTAATCATGATGATCAAATATCTCCCATATCTGTTTTTTCTGGTCCTTCTGGGGGGATGTACAGATTTGTCTGATACAACATCTCTCAAATTAGCCCATAGCCTGGACACTAAACATCCCGTGCACCTGGGCATGGAATATATGGCTGAAAAGGTCTATGAAAAGTCGGAAGGCAAAATGCAGATTGAAATATACCCCAGCCAGCAGTTGGGTACTGAAAGACAATGCCTGGAACTGTTACAGATCGGGAGCCTTGCCATGACAAAGGTTTCTGCCGCAGTTATGGAAAATTTCGCACCCAACATTCAGGTTTTCAGTATACCGTACATCTTCCGCGACCGTCAGCACAACTACGATGTCCTTGATGGGGAGATTGGGCGAAAATTACTGGAGCAAAGCGAAGATTACCGCTTAAGAGGGCTCACCTATTTCGATGCGGGGCAACGATCCTTTTACTCAAAGGAGCCCATAAGATCTCCCGAGGATCTGCAAGATAAAAAAATCCGGGTTCAGGAAAGTATTACTGCTATGAACCTGATTCGTTATATGGGAGGAGCCCCTACCCCTATTTCCTGGGGTGAGCTTTATACTGCCCTGCAGCAAGGTGTTGTGGATGGTGCAGAGAATAACCCACCGAGCTTCTTCCTGTCGCGTCACTACGAGGTATGCAAATATTATACACTAAATGAACATACTGCAGTTCCTGATATCCTTGTCATTGGAACTGAAGCGTGGCAGGGGCTTACACCTCAAGAACAACAATGGCTTCAGGAGGCTGCTGACGAAGCAAAAGTCCACCAAAGAAAGTTGTGGCAGCAAGCAGAAAAGGAGGCTCTCGATGCAGTGCAAGCTGCAGGCGTAGAGATTATCAGGCCGGACAAAACGCCTTTTTCTGATAAGACAAAATCCATGTTTGAAACTTACAAGGATCAGCCCGAAAAATATGAATTGATTCAGCAAATCCAGGCAGTAAAATAAGTATTGCCTTTTAAAAAAACGGTTCAATAGAAATATGAGAGGCAACTTGGAGTAAAAAATGATAACATCTAATAAAATGAAGAAAACGATTGACAAATACCTGGGAATGTTCCTGGCATTTTTGATGATGGTAATGACTCTGGATGTATTATGGGGAGTTTTTACCCGATACGCCATGGGAAGTCAGGCCGACTGGTCAGAGGAGTTAGCGAGATTCCTGCTCATCTGGATTGGAATTCTTGGAGCGGGGTACGCTTCCGGACAAAAAATGCACCTGGCCATTGAATTGCTTAAGCCCAAGCTTGAGCCAAAGAAGCAAATCCGGCTGATGGTTATAATAAACCTGCTTATCCTTCTTTTTGCGATATCCGTTATGGTAATCGGAGGAGCAAGGCTTATTTATTTGACCCACACACTGGGACAATTATCTGCAGCACTGAGGATCCCATTGTCACTCGTTTACATCGTAGTGCCGATCAGCGGATTACTGGTGGTTTACTATAAAATAGAGGACCTGCTTTCAATGAGATCCGGTGAACTATCGGAATAACCATCATCGTTGATTACCACTTTTCATTTCAGGAATTAGAAAAAATAACCATGGAAATATTAATACTCGTATTGACATTTGTAGTTCTTATCGCGATCGGAGTACCCATTGCATGGAGTATCGGTTTGAGTAGCATATTCACTATGCTTGTAAGTATTCCCGCATTACCGGCAGTAACCACCGTGGCCCAAAGAATGGCTACCGGATTGGATAGTTTTGCGCTTTTGGCCATTCCGTTTTTTGTCCTGGCCGGTCAGATTATGAGTCGGGGCGGTATTGCCCGGCGGTTGATAGATTTTGCAAAAACGCTTGTAGGTTCTTTCCCGGGTGGTTTAGCCTATGTAAATATCATTGCAGCCATGTTGTTTGGAGCCATTTCAGGTTCCTCTGTTGCAGCAGCTTCCGCCCTTGGTAGCATGTTGGGGAAACGCATGGAAGAAGAAGGATATCCAAAGGAATTCTCAGCTGCTGTGAACGTAACTTCAGCAACCACCGGACTCGTAATTCCTCCAAGTAATATTCTTATCGTTTATTCCCTGGCCAGCGGAGGTGTTTCTATTGCCGCTCTATTCCTTGCAGGATATATTCCTGGTATTTTAACAGGAGCTTTCCTCATGATCGTTGCAGCTGTCTGGGCAAAAAGAAAAGGATTGGCAGTGGGTGAAAGAAGTAAACTTCGCGAGGTTGTAAAAACCTTTTTCGATGCTTTTCCAAGTTTGTTATTGTTGGTAGTCGTCATTGGGGGTATCGTTGCAGGAATTTTCACAGCAACCGAAGCCTCGGCTGTTGCTGTTTTGTATTGTCTTGCCCTGACTTTCATTTACAAAGAGGTCACTTGGGGTGAAATCCCGTCCATTTTCCTGAATTCAGTCAAAACAACCGCCATCGTTATGTTGCTGATCGGTACATCTATGAGTATGTCCTGGATAATGGCTTATGAAAACATTCCACAGAACATTACCGAATTACTGCTCTCGGTCAGCGACAGTAAGATCATCATTTTATTACTGATCAATCTTACGCTTTTGTTTGTTGGAATCTTCATGGACATGACTCCTGCTGTGTTGATATTCACCCCAATTTTCTTACCTGTAGTAACGGAAATGGGCATGGATCCAACGCATTTTGGGATCATCATGGTATTGAACTTATGTATCGGCCTTTGTACCCCTCCTGTGGGTTCGGTTTTATTTATTGGCGTTGGCGTTGCCGGAACCACCATACAAAAGGTGATCCGCCCATTACTGCCTTTGTTTATCGCCATGATCATTGCATTGATTATTGTAACCTACGTGCCAGCACTGAGTTTGTGGCTGCCAGGGTTGTTTGGTTTATAAAAGCAGATTTTAATGATTGTAAAAGTTTTAAAGGTACACCCAAAGGATGATGTCATCGTTGCTCTGCAGAATTTCTCCGAAGGAGAAACCATACATTTTGAAGGAAGGGATTATTTGTTGAAGCAAGATGTTCCTGTTAAGCATAAATTCGCTGCAAGAGATTTTGAGGCGGGCGACGAGATTACCATGTATGGAGTGACCATAGGAAAAGCTCAGACTGCAATCTCAACGGGCGAGAGAATAAGCACTGAAAATGTCAGCCATGCTTCAGGAAAATATGAAATTGGCAGACGGTACACGGATTGGGAAATCCCGGATATATCAAAATTCAAAGGGCGAACTTTCAATGGATTTCATCGTCCGGATGGAAAAGTTGGCACCCGTAATTACTGGCTGGTTATCCCACTGGTTTTTTGCGAAAATCGCAACATTCAGACGATACAGGATGCTATGTCTGAACAACTCGGCTACCTGACCGAGAAGGAGTTTACTATTGACGTAAACCCCCTGATCCAAAAATATCAAAAGGAAGCGTCAGTTGATGACATCCTGGATACTGACATCTTAAAAACTCCGGAAACCATGCGCCACAACCGGGTTTTTCCAAATGTGGAAGGTATCAAATT
>QQUB01000321.1 GCA_008501835.1 Bacteroidota bacterium | reverse complement strand
GTGGACCCGATCACCCGGCGGCAGTTGTGGGAAATGATCTATGAAGCTTCGAAAAGGGGTATTACCGTTTTGGTGACTACACACGATATGTATGAGGCTGAATATTGTGATCGGGTATCGATTATGGTGGATGGTGTCATCGCAGCGATGGATACTCCGCAGAAACTGAAGCAGCAATTTGGTGCGGAGGTGATGGATGAGGTGTTTTTACAATTGGCAAGAGGGTGAGGGCAGGGGGGCAGTTGACAGTCTTTAGTCCACAGTCTTCAGTCTTCAGTCCACAGTCAGCAGGGGCAGTAGCATAGTGATTAACCACAGAGAACACAAAGAAGGCACAGAGGTCACGGAGAACCTATAGAATTAATTGGAACGAAAAGATTAACCAGTAACCAGCAACCAGCAACTGAAATGAAAGTTTTTATCGCATTTGTAAAAAAGGAATTTTTCCATATCCTGCGTGATCGGCGGACACTGCTGATTCTTATTGGCATGCCCATTATGCAGGTGTTGTTGTTTGGTTACGCGGTGACCAATGAATTCAGGGGGGCATCTCTGGTGGTGCTGGATCATTCCAGGGATGATTTGAGTATAGAACTCACGGAGCGCCTCGAATCAAGCGGGCACTTTGAAATATTTCAATCGGTGCAAGCCGAGGAAGATATTCATGAGGCATTCAAAGCGGGAAGCATTAAGCTGGCCATTGTTATTCCGGATGATTTTTCGAAGACCTTTTATTCGGGTGATCAAACCCCGTTGCAGGTAATAGCAGATGGTACCGATCCCAATACAGCCACCATGCTCATCAACTATGCCTCTATGATGCTGGCGCATTTCCAAAGTGAAAAACAGGAAGGCCAATCCATGCCCTTTGCCATCGATGTTGAAACTCAAATGGTTTATAATCCTGAATTGAAGAGCGTGTATATGTTCGTTCCGGGAGTAATGACGATGATACTATTGCTGATCTCTGCATTGATGACTTCACTTACCCTGGCAAGAGAAAAAGAGCTGGGAACCATGGAACTTTTGCTCGTTTCTCCTTTACCACCACTTTTGATTATTCTGGGTAAAGTGACACCATATATCCTGCTGGCAATGATCATAGGGTTCATGATTTTATCTATGGGAGTTTTTGTATTTGGAGTACCTGTTATAGGCAGCCTATTGTTGCTGTTTTTGGTGAGTATTTTGTTTATCATTACCAGTTTGGCACTGGGGATATTTATTTCCTCGAGGACCAATAATCAGCAGACGGCCATGTTGTTGTCTATGATTGGGTTGATGATGCCGACGATGTTACTGTCCGGGTTTATTTTCCCTATTGAAAGTATGCCTTGGTTGTTGCAGGGGATCTCCTACATCGTTCCGGCGAAATATTTCATTGTCATTTTAAAGGATATAATGTTAAAGGGTAGTCCGATTCATTTTATCTGGACCGAGGTAGTCTTTTTGACCATTGTTGCCTTTGTATTTCTTGGATTGAGTTTGAAAAATTTCAAACTCCGGCTGGAGTGATCTTTCTACCTCTGAATTATTTGAAATAATGAAGCAAAACTCAAATTGAATGCGGACGATACTGATCATAATAAGAAAGGAATTTTTGCAGATTTTCAGGAATAAGGCCATGCTGCCGATACTGACCGTAATTCCTCTGGTACAGCTGATATTATTGTCATTCGCTGCTACCAATGAAGTGAAGAATCTGAACCTTGTGGTTCACGATGCTGATCATTCCGATTATTCCAGAAAGTTACGGGATAAAATGATGTCTTCAGGGTATTTCGTTTTAAGGGCGCAGACGGACAATATGGAGGAGGCTGATGAAATTTTACAAAGAGATGAAGCAGACATCATTCTGGATATTCCTCCGGGCTTTGAACGATCATTATTGCGGGATCAGGAGGCTAAGATACAATTGAGGACCAATGCGATTAATGGAATGAAAGGAGGGCTTGCAGGATCATATGCTGCTACGGTTATTCGTGATTTTAATCGACAGATCTTACCGGAAGCATTGAGGACAGCTGCAGTAAGAGTTGATAAAATGCCGAGTTTTAATATCACGTTTTCCAATTGGTATAATCCAACCCTTGATTTTAAGGTTTTGATGGTGCCGGGGATTTTAGCAGCTTTGGTTACTATTCTTACCGTTATCCTATCAGGTATGAATGTGGTTCGGGAACGGGAATTGGGGACTATTGAACAAATCAATGTGACTCCCATTAAGAAGTATCAGTTCATCATCGGAAAACTATTACCTTTCCTTTTTATCGGGTTGTTTGATCTTGCTTTGGGTCTGGCGTTTGCCAAACTTCTATTCAATATTCCAATGGTCGGCAGTTTGTGGCTGGTTTTTGCCTTTTGTGTGGTAAATATTATTGCCATTCTTGGCGTCGGACTTTTTATTTCAACGACAGCCAATACTCAGCAACAGGCCATGTTTGTCGCTTTCTTTTTTATGATGATCTTCCTGTTGATGGGTGGTTTGTTTACTCCACTGGAAAGTATGCCGGAATGGGCAAGATATTTTGCGATTCCAAACCCATTGGCTCATTTTGTGGAAGTGATGAGAAAAGTATTGTTGAAGGGCAGCGGATTTCAGGATATCAAATACCACTTTATGGTCATGGGTATCATGGCGGTGGTGATCAATCTGTTTGCGGTGATGAGTTATCGGAAGCGGGGGTAATTATTTCTCCAATAACTCCTTTGGGTTGTGGCCAAATCGCTCACTGAATTTTGTGGAGAAATAAGAAAGACTTTCTATGCCTACTTCAAACATGACTTCAGAGACGGAAAGGAACTGACGGTTTTTCAAAAGTTGATAAGCTTTTTGTAATCTCAATTCAAGAATGAATCCGACAGGAGTCATTCCAGTACTTTTTTTGATAACTCTTGTCAATTGTCTTTGACTGTAGGCGAGTTCTCGGGCCAGGTCGTTGACTTTAAATCGGCTGTTGTCAAGATTTTCCAGAACAATTGACTCAGCTGTTTTGAGCATTTTTTTCTCAGCTGATTCGGGAATATCCTGATCGGCATTTGAATTTTCTTTTAACCATAATTCCCTTTCTTTTTTGTTCTGAAGCAAATTATTAACCCTGGCCATTAACTCACGTGCATTAAACGGTTTTGTGATATAATCATCAACACCCAATTGCAATCCGAACAATTTGTCTTCCTCTAACGCTCGGGCAGTGAGCATGATGAAAGGGATATTTTTGTAAGCTGATAAATTGTTCAATTTTTGTCTGAATGCGAATCCGTCCATTCCGGGCATCATGACATCTGAAGTGATCAGGTCGTATTGGTTTTTTTGAACCAGTTCCAGAGCTTCCAAACCGTTCTTAGCCAAAGTACACTGGTGTTTTTCAGAAAGTATTTTCTGAAGGTATGCACTCATTTCCGGGTTGTCCTCAACGATCAGGATATTTGATTTATCTGCGTTCATGATAATGGAGGCATATTGTTCCTCAGAGGTTTTATCAAGAACAGTTTGTTGTTCAGAAGTTGGTTTTTCCCGACCAGTTCCTTTTGCCAGTGGCATGTCAAGAGTAAAGGTGCTTCCAACTCCAATTTGACTTTTGACGGTAAGGTCACCGCCGAACAACCGTGCCAGCTCTCTTGCAAGGGCCAACCCCACTCCGGTTCCTCCACTTAAGGGTACATTAGTTTGACTGGATTGGTAGAATCGTTCAAAAATTTTGGAACGTTCTTCTTCCGGAATTCCCTGCCCCTGATCTGAAACGGCTAGGACCAGGTTCCCATTTGAATTATTCGCCCTCATTTTGACTATGCCTTTATTAGGCGAGAATTTTATGGCATTGGACAGTAGGTTATTGATAACCTTCTCCAGTTTTTCAGCGTCAGCCTTAATCCATAGATCCATGGAAATGTTGGACTCATAATCCAATTGGACTTCATTCAGTTTTGCTAATGATTCAAAAGAGAAGAAAACCCTTTTCAACCAGGGATTGAGTTGAATGTCCACCTGATTGATTTCCAGTTTTCCGCTTTCCAGTTTGGAAAGATCCAGAATTTCATTGATGAGGGTGAGCAGTTTTTTGCTGTTATTATGGGCGAGGCGTAAGTCCTTTTCAATGAGTTGACTTTTTGATTTTTCCAGGGCGTCCTCAAGTGGTCCGCTAATAAGGGTGAGGGGGGTTCTAAGTTCATGGGAGATATTTGTGAAGAACCGGGATTTGAGTTGGTCGAGCTCCCGGAGTTTTTCAGCTTCCTGCTGTTTTAGTTCCAGTGCCAGTTCGGCGGCTTGTTTTTTTCTCCTGCTTCTGTTGTAATACCATCCAAAAAGGGAGGTAGCGAGTAAAAGAATTGAAATGCCGCCAAAAAGAATCCTGTTCCTTGCATTTTTTTGTTGCTCAATTTCCAACTGTTGTTGTGCGATCTCCTTGTCTTTTTGTTCGGTTTTGAATTTGACGTCAAATTCGGCAAAGGCATCGGCGGTTTTTAAGCTATTGATGGAATCCGATAGCGTCCCCATTTCTTCCCGGGCATTAAAAGCATCCCGGTATCTACCTGTTTCTGCATAAGCCTTGGAAAGGTTCTTGAGAATCAGGTGGTGATTTTTGAGATTATCCTGGTCATACTCCAGGGCGCTTTCCAGATTGAGGATAGCTTCCGGGTATTTTTTGAGTTCTACATTAGCTTCTCCCAATAATAGAAGGGCAATGTTTTTGACAAGAGTGAATTCAATACTGTCTGAAATTTCAAAAGCTCTTTGGGCAGCTGCTCTGCATTTTTCAAAATATTTTTTAGAACTGTATGCATTAGCTTGTGTAAGCATTAACAAAGCGCGATTGTGTGGTTTTTTTTGGTTTTGAGCAATGGAATAGGCCATATCAGCGTAATACTCGATTTCCTTATCATCCTGCCCTACATTGCAAAGGTTTTTGTAGGTAATAAATCTTCGGTTTTCGTTTTCGCCTACGCCCAGACGATCAAACATTTCCAGGGAAATCAAAAGATATTCTCTGGCTTCATCTTCCAGATCTATGGCCATAAATGCATCTCCAACATTATTATGGGCGTCAGCAATCAGTAGAGAGTCCTCCATGGCCCAACTTGCACCCAGGGCCAGTTTATATTGATCAAGTGCTTGGTCCAATTGATCTTTCATTTTGAAGGCATACGCCAGCAGGGTGTGCTTCCTGAAGGTGTAATAGTCATTATTCTTAAGAGAAAGCATACTGTCAAGACCGCCAATATTTTGAAGCGCTTTTTCGAAATCACCGTGAATAGCCGGATAAAAGGACAAGTTGTAAAGGCAAAACATCACGATGGTGTCACAATCACAATCAGCAGTCAAAGAAAGTGCTGTTTGGGTATAGTATAAAGCTGAATCCAGATTGGGAGACTGTTGAGCCAGGGTATTTAAATAATCAACTTTCTCTTCGATAGAAGCCTCTGCCAGACTATCCGGAAGGAGTGTTTGTGCAGAAAGGCATGTATTGAAACACAAAAATAGCATCAAAAAACTCAATTGGGCTTTTATCATGGCGGTCCTGGATGTTTATTTCAAAGTTACGGAAAATGGAAATTCGAAACCTGAAAAACCTGAGTTCACCCCAAATTTTGGTTTCAACCAGGATTTGGGATTTTTCGTGACCCTGTTTTTATCAAACAGGATAGACTTGGAAATGAATTTGAAACAAGCCAGAAGTTCACTCTTGTTATTGAATGACCCCGGAATGATCTTTTTACCGGACAGGGACCGTTAATGTACCTCGCTAGCGGGGTCGGATCAATAGGGGAAAGGTGACTTTTCCCATGATTCGGGGGTGGAATCCATGCGGGAAAAGGTTCCACCCCCGGTTTTAAGTCAAAAAGTTTACACTTTTCAACTTAAAACCGACCCCGTCAGCGAGGTAAATAATAGGGTGTAGAATGATGAAGAAAGTCCTTAAGTGCCTGAAAATCATCGCTGTGGCAAAAATAAGCAAAGCTTTGGCGAATTTGAGAAAGCGTGTACGGAGCAGTGTGGTACATCTTTGTTCCAACGAAAAAACCAAACACATTTTCTCACTTTTTAAATTCAAAACCCATGCGATGCTTCTTGATTTTATGTTTCGTTTCGGTAATGTTTTTGCCCTCAAAAGCGCAGGAGTTAACCCTGGAGGTCATTGGCAATGCCGGCGATTACTACCAGGATGCAGATGGTGTAAACCTCCACTGGACGGTTGGGGAAATTGCCATCGAACATTACGACAAAGATGAACTTCAGCTTTCTGAAGGTTTTCATCAGTTGTACCTGGAAAGCTTTGTAACAGCACTTTGGGAATTACCAGAACTATCCATACACATGGAAGTTTTTCCCAATCCTACAAGCGGATGGCTCAACATCCGAACAGACAACCCCGAACGGTTTTCCCTGAAGATCTTTAACGTACACGGACAACAATTGACAACCGCCGTTTTGGAACAAGGTCAACTAACGATGGACCTTAGCAACCTTCCTGACGGCCTTTATTTATTGAGCGTATTTTCCGAAAATCAATTGGTGAAAACCTTTAAAATCAACAAAACAGATCTTTAAAATGAAAAAGTTAATTTTAATTATAATTGTATTGTTTGCTGCGATCACCTCTAATTTCGCGCAAGCCCCCGCGGGCTTTAAATACCAGGCTGTAGCCCGTGATGCAGATAACCAGCCATACCAAAACGAAAATATCGCTGTACGGATGAGCCTCATCCGAGACGGAGTTTCCGGAGTGATAGATTATTCAGAACGCCATGAAGTGACCACCACAGATTTGGGTGTTTTTGATCTCCAGATCGGAACAGGTGATTTACTCAATGGAAACTTTAATAACATCAATTGGGGTAATCATTCCTATTATCTTAAGGTTGATCTTGATCCCGCCGGCGGAACAGATTACACCCATATGGGGGTGAGCCAGCTTTTGTCGGTTCCCTATGCATTATATGCCAAAAGAGCCGGAGATAGCGGTTCGGATGCCGACGCAGATCCGCAAAATGAGATCCAGGTGCTCTCGCTTAACGGGAATCAACTTGTACTCTCAAATGGTGGCGGCAGTGTAAATCTGCCAGATTTCAATAATGATGATCAGCACCTCTCCTTGTCCGGGACGATGTTGTCCATCGAGGGAGGAAATTCAGTTAACTTGTCATCTCTTCTCAATGACGCCGATCCGGATCCGACCAATGAGATCCAAACGCTTAGTTTGAACGGCACTCAGATTTCCTTGTCAAACGGTGGCGGTAGTATCAATTTGCCGACTGGAACTACTGATACCGACGATCAGCATTTGACTCTAAATGGAACCACCTTGTCGATCGATGATGGGAATTCCGTGGATTTATCTCCGTTACAGGATGGTGTCAATGATGCAGATGCCGACCCAATGAATGAGTTACAGACGATTTTCAAAACAGGCAACACTGTTTCTTTATCTAACGGTGGCGGCTCCTTTACGGATGAGACCAATGATGCAGACGCAGATCCTCAAAACGAAATTCAAACGCTGAGTCTTAATGGTACCCAAATATCCTTGTCCAATGGCGGTGGCAGTATCAATTTACCAACAGGAACGACGGATACAGATGATCAGCATCTTACATTGAATGG
>QQUB01000640.1 GCA_008501835.1 Bacteroidota bacterium | reverse complement strand
ACTTAAACCGTATATTGATAAACATTTCAGAACAACACCCGACAGAGAATTTACCGGCATTGGAGGAAGTTCCATGGGAGCACTGATCAGTATTTATGCAGGATTGATGTATCCTGAGGTTTACAGCAAGCTAATGATTTTTTCTCCTGCCCTCTGGGTGAGCCCGAATATTCATTTCCACTTCATGAATTTTGGACACTCCCAGGATGTAAAAGCATACCTCTATGCCGGAGGGGAAGAAAGCGAAACCATGATCCCCAATGTCCGCAGATTTCAAGAGGCATTCAAAGCAAAAGCCACAGCCGCAAATTTTGACATAAAACTTTCTATTGACCCTAACGGAAAACACAATGAAGCTTATTGGGGAAGAGAATTTCCCCTGGCTGTTGAATGGCTCTATTTTAACAACCATCATTAAGTGATGTAAAACCCTGTTGCTTCAGGTACCAATTATCATGACTATTACAATCAGCACAACATCAAAAATCCCTGAAACTAATTTGGTTATCCCCGTTTCCGGAAACGGAGCAAGCCAAAACAGTTTGAAAAGCATTACGGATACTTTTGGAATTCCCACCCACCAGCTCGATCGGGATTTTAAAGGAGAATCCGGAGAAGTTTTCCCTTTTTATTCTGAGGAAAGAAAAATTTATCTGCTTGGCCTCGGACCTGAACCAGACTTTGCCAAAACTTTACAGGCTTTCAGGTCTTTCACGCATAACTCTAAACAAAAACTCGGCACAAAACTGGCCGTCAGTTTCCTGCATCAAAATCTCAATCCAGGACAGGAATTTTTCATAGAAGCCGCCATCAACGGGATTTTGTTAGGCACCTATCAGATCGGGAGATTTAAAACAGAACCCGAAGAGGCTCACCCTTTAAATCCTGCTAATGACAATGCAAACATTGCTATTTGCGTAGAAGACTCACTCGTGGAGTCAGCTGAAAAACTGGTCCAAAAAGGAAAAGCGGTAGCTGAAACCCAAATGCAAATGCTTAACCTCGTCAATGCACCGGCAAACAAAAAAATACCAACCCACCTCGCAGGCTGGGCTGAAAATTCCGGAAAAACTCATGGATACCAGGTTACCAATCATACCAAAAAGGAAATTGAAGCCAAAAACCTTCACGCACTATTGGCTGTAAACAGAGGTAGTGAAAATCCACCTGCTTTCATCGTCATGGAATACAAACCTCGCTCCGGTGAGGCAAAACATAAAATCGGACTCGTTGGTAAAGGCATCACTTTTGATACCGGTGGATTATCGTTAAAACCTTCCACCAACATGCACTACATGAAAAGTGACATGGGAGGTGCCGCAGCTGTATTGGGGACCATGGAAGTTGCAGCCAAATTACAGCTCCCCGTACACCTCATCGGCATCGTTCCTTCCTCTGAAAATAGTGTTGATGCCCTTTCTATTAAACCGGGCGATGTGATCGATTCCTATAGTGGCAAGACCATTGAAATCATCGATACGGATGCTGAAGGACGACTGATCCTGGCGGATGGGCTGGCATATATGATCAAGAATTATGACCCGGAAATATTAATAAATCTCGCCACGCTCACAGGCAGCGCTGTCAGGACTTTTGGTTTTCATGCGGGAGCCCTGTTTTCCAATGATGATAATCTGGCCTCACAAATCAGCAAGGCGGGTAATGAAACCGGGGAGCGGGTTTGGCAACTGCCAATGTGGGATTGTTATAAAGATGATATCAGTTCCGATGTGGCTGATGTTCGAAACTACAGCGGCTTACCGATTGCCGGAGCCATTGGAGCTGCCAAATTCCTGGAAGCTTTTATCGGAGATCACGCCCACTGGGCACATATGGATATCGCCGGGGTAGCTTTCGGCAGCAATGAATTTTCCCAGCAAAAAAGTGCCACAGCTTTCGGAATCAGGTTACTTTTGCAATATATTGAGAACCTGATTGAAAGTAAAACATAGGGCTTAACCGCAAAGTGCGCTAAGTTTTCGCAAAGTACGCAAGGATTTTTTCTTAGCGATCCTGGCGCTTCTTAGCGCACTTTGCGGTTAAACTTTTGCAACTTCTGATAAATTTTCCAACCATGGCAACTCCTAAATCCTTCCTCTGCATTTCCTTTTATCACAAAGGCGTAGAATTTCTTCAAGGCTGTAAAGAAGCCGGCAATACCGTCTACCTGCTCACCAAAAAAAGCCTGGAAGATAAATGGCCGAGAGAATTCCTCGATGATATTTTCTTCATGGATACTGATGAAAATTCACCGGAGAATTTTTCCAATATGGCCAAAGGACTGGCATGGCTGATGCGCAGTAAAAAGATAGACAGAATTGTCGCTTTAGATGATTTTGATGTGGAAAAGGCCGCATTTCTGCGGGAAGAATTCCGTATTCCCGGAATGGGACAAACAACTGCCAGACATTTCAGGGACAAATTGGCCATGCGCATGAAAGCTCAGGAAGCCGGCATCCCTGTTCCTCCGTTCTCGTCGTTATTCCATGATGAAGATATCAATCGTTTTGCTGAAACGGTACCGGCCCCCTGGATTGTCAAACCGAGGGCAGAAGCTTCCGCTACGGGCATGAAAAAGGTCTACAATTCCCATGAACTCTGGGAGTTCATTCACGGTCTGGGGGACCTCCGACATCAGTACCTTGTGGAGCAATTCAAACCAGGCGCCGTTTACCATAGTGATGCGATTAGTTTTAATGGTAAAGTCGTATTTTGCAGAATCTCCCAATACCTGAATACGCCCTTTGAAGTAGCTCATGGCGGTGGCATATTCAGATCCGCTACGGTTCCGTTTGGTGGCAAGGACGATAAAGCGCTTCAGAAACTAACAGCCAAAGTCATGAAGGCGTTTGGTATGCAATACAGTGCCTCCCACACCGAATTCATCAAATCCAATGATGACGGCAAATTTTACTTCCTGGAAACAGCTTCTCGCGTAGGTGGGGCACATCTTTCCGACCTGGTAGAGACCTCTTCAGGGCTAAACCTGTGGTATGAATGGGCCAAAGTAGAAACGGCCATGGCGAACGATACAATTTATGAATTGCCTGAATACCGCAACGACTATGCCGGTATTCTGATCTCACTTACCAAATTCCAACATCCTGACCATTCCCCTTTTGATGCTCCTGAAATCACATGGCGCCTCGAAAAAGATCACCACATTGGCATGATCCTTCGTTCTGATAACCGCGAACGCATTATTGGTTTATTAGACGAATATGCGGAAAAGGTGTTCAAAGATTACCACGCCAGTGCCCCCGTACCGGACAAACCCATGGATTGATTCCGGTTTGATGGTTTTCCTGTTTCACTTCTTGTTTCTTAAGCCAGCTCTGCCGGTTTAACTCTATTACTGTTTGCGCTAAAACACATCCATTCGTTGGAATTTTTCATCGAAATGCATTATATTACTACGTTGCAATATTCCTCAACTAAAACCTATCATTATGCAAAGACTTACCCTTCTTTTTTTAAGCGCAACCTTACTTTTTTCTCTTCCGGTAACAGCACAGATCACCCTTAATCAAGGGGATGTTCCCACTGCGGGCATGGCACTTATCACTGCCGGATCAGATACCACCGGAGTAACCCCTGGAAACGCAGGAACTAATCAGACATGGGATTTTTCCTTTCTGGATACTATGACCATGGATACCACCAACTATCTGATGCCTTCCGAAGCACCCAACAATGAAGACTTTCCAACTGCCAACCTGGTTTCTTTTAATGAAGGAGCCTACTTTTTCAACAATGTAACTTCCTCGGAACTATGGGGCCTGGGAGGTTCCTTCTTTTTTGAAGAAACCGCCGGATTCGTATCCATTGAATTTGATCCAATGTCTAAACAAATGGTTTTCCCAACTACATATGGGACAACTTTTACGGACAGCACCAATCTTGATTTCATCATTGAAGATGAAATGGGATCATTCCGTTCAAAAAGCGTACTGCTTTCTGAACATGTGGTAGACGGTTATGGAACAGTCATCACTCCCGTTGGCAGTTTTGATGCTCTAAGAATGGTGACCACTACCAATTCAATTGATTCCAGCTGGATTGATTTAGGTGGAGGCAATTGGTTTTTGTTTTCAACAGGGACCTCAACCGATATGACCTACCACTACCTTGCAGAAGAGAGTCACGGTCCAATGGTTTCTCTGGATTACCTTGAAGATGGTACCCTTGTCAATGTAACTTACTGGATCGATGACATTACAGAACCACAGGCACCTGTAGCAACTTTCTCGTTTACTGACGAAGGTGGCGGAACCATTCAGTTTTCAGATAATTCCCTGAATGACCCTACCAGTTGGTTGTGGGATTTTGGCGATGGCAATACCAGCACTCAACAAAACCCTTCGTATACCTATGCTTCGGGTGGGACGTATGAGGTTTGTCTCACGGCAACCAACAGTATAGGGAGTAATACAACTTGTTTGACTGTGACGCCAGCATTTGCTCCAACTGCTGCTTTCACTTTTTCAAATTTTAGTGGAAGTACAATAAGTTTTGAAGATCAATCAACCAGTAACCCGAGCTCATGGCTTTGGGATTTCGGCGATGGTAATACCAGTACACTGCAGAATCCTGACCACACCTATGCCGTAGCAGGCACCTATACGGTTTGCCTGACCGTCACCAATAGTGAAGGTTCAGATACAGTTTGTCAGTCGGTGTCCGTTGCTGCTGCCCCAACTGCAGCATTCACCTTTGCTGATCAGGGAGGTGGTGTGGTAGCCTTTACCGACCAATCTTCCAACAATCCGACTAGCTGGCTTTGGGATTTCGGCGATGGTAATACCAGTACACTACAAAATCCGACACATACCTTTGTCCCGGATGCCAACTACACTGTTTGTTTGACCGTTACCAACGCAGCAGGAGCTGATTTTACTTGTCAGACAGTAGCTTTCACAGCACAACCGGTAGCAGCCTTCACATTCACGGATAACGGCGGTGGAAATATTTCCTTCCAGGATATGTCAACCAACACCCCAACCTCATGGATGTGGGACTTTGGAGACGGGAATAGCAGTACCGAACAGAATCCATCCCATACTTTTGCTGCAGGAGGCACTTATAATGTTTGCCTGGTTGTCACCAACGACCTTGGTACAGATTTCACCTGCCAGTTCGTGGAAATTTTCTTTGCTCCAGTGGCTGCTTTCTCCTTTGAAAATATCGGGGGAGGTTTTGTAGGATTTACAGACGAATCCACCAATAACCCAACTTCATGGCAATGGGATTTCGGCGATGGTAATACCAGCACCGAACAGGATCCAGATCATCAATATGCAGAACCTGGAACCTACACCGTTTGCCTGACAGCTACCAATAGTGTTGGTTCCGATATGGCATGTCAGGAGGTTGCAGTTGCTTTTGTTCCGGTTGCGGCATTTTCCTATACTGACAATGGAGACGGAAGCGTAACCTTCCAGGACCTTTCCGTTTTTGGTCCGACTTCATGGTTGTGGGATTTCGGCGATGGCAATACCAGTACAGAACAAAACCCGACTCATACCTATACTGCAAGTGGCACCTATACCGTTTGCCTGACTGCTACCAATGACCAGGGATCCAATACTTTCTGTTTTGAGATCAGTGTCGTGGTAAACAGCATTTATGACCATGCAGCGGACTTTGATGTGAGTGTTTTCCCAAATCCTGCTACGGATATGGTCAACCTCAGGTTATTTAATAACCATGGGGCCCTGAAATTCCGAGTTATGGACAGCCAGGGTAAAGTAGTCTACCTGGAAACCATTTCAAATGATGCGACCATAAGCGTATTAGAATGGCCGGAAGGTCTTTATTACTTCCAATTGATCTCCAACGATGGAGCATCTTATGTGAGCGGGAAGTTGATGGTGACGAGGTAGCAGTAAATAAATCGTAATTCATTATTCGATATTCCTTGTTCAATATTCTGTTTAGCTTTTCAGAATAATGAACAAGGAATTTTGATTAAAGAAAAACCCGTTTTCACCAAATTCATCCTACCTGTATATAAAACCGTTCCAAAGAATTAATAAACAACAAAAACAATCAAGATCGCTGAGCGATGAACAACGTGAATTGATCGGCGAGCTGGTTTTCCGTATAAAATTCCTTTTTTGCAACCCCAGAAACGGCTCACCGATCGCGTTGCGCCTGTCTGCTCGGCGATGCCAGGCAGGCTCAATGATCCGCTATCAATTTACTTTTGGGACCGTTTAACAAGGGAGATTTGGGGTAGTAGTTTTATCTGCACAGGTGGAATTCATTCGGCGAATACGAAGTTCGTTATATCCTATCTACATGAGAAACTATGTAGCAGAAATACTATTTCTCTGAAGAAATAGTATTTATTGGACCCTATCTCTTTCAAAACGGGTAAGGAAAGAGATTTTTTGACCGAAGAGGAATTTATGCTTAATTTAGTTGGGTAAACACCAAATTTTCACTTCAAAACCCAATATCATGAAAAAATTCCTCCCGGCTTTTTTTTGCTACTTCTTTATTGCTACACAAGCCATTGCTCAAATTACCTTAACAGAATCTGATTTTTTTTCGATAGGAATAGGAACCGTCAGAGCCCACTCAAATACCTCGGGGGTTTCCCCTGGTTCGGGCGGCGCCAATCAACTCTGGGATTTTACATACCTGGACACGCTAAACTTTGACACCACCACCTATATTCATCCCGCAGAAGCATTCGATAACGAAGCCTTTCCTGATGCCAATATTGTAGGTTTCAACTCAGGTACCTATATTTATTATCAACAAACGCCTTCTTCCATCTGGAACCTTGGGGTAACTGCCGACCCAAACGAATTACCTGGTTTTGGAAATATCTATCTGGAGCCCAAATCCAAAATAATGGATCTGCCAGCCACTTACGAAACCTCTTTTGAGGACAGCACTTCCTTTGAAACTTTTTTGGATTTTGATGGCGGAACCTATCTTTTTAAATCCACTCAACTAACCTCCCATGTGATTGATGGTTATGGCCTCATCATCACACCGGCAGGAGGGTTTGAAACATTACGGATGCAGTCCACCAAATTAACAAAAGACTCCCTGTGGACAGACCCCGGAACAGGAATCTTCACTTTATCTACTGTCAATGAATTTACAGATTCCTCCTTTATATTTTTTGCCGCTGAAAGCAGAGGACCATTAGTTACTATTGCTTACGACGAATTTGGGAATGTAAACAATACCACCTTTTGGGTATCCAATATTTTGGGTCCGCAGCCACCTGTTGCTCAATTTTCCTGGGAACCCCAACCTGATGGCAGCATTCAGTTCACAGATCTTTCGCTAAACGACCCGAACATCTGGGAATGGGACTTTGGTGACGGAAATGCCAGTGAATTACAAAATCCTGCCCACACCTTTGCGGCCCCGGGAGCATACCAGGTTTGCCTGAAAGCGACCAACGATACAGGGGCAAATACCAGCTGTCAAACGGTAACCATTTTTGATGCACCTACTGCCGGGTTCATTTTTACCGACAATGGCAATGGCAGTATACAATTCCAGGATCAATCCACCAATAATCCGAATACATGGTTATGGGATTTTGGCGATGGTAACGTAAGTAACCAGCAATCCCCTCAGCACGCTTATGATAC
>QQUB01000026.1 GCA_008501835.1 Bacteroidota bacterium | reverse complement strand
CCAATAACGACATCGCGATCCGTTACAGGACGAATGCTCAGTCCAGGGTGTTCGAGGAATATCTGCGCAGGTATAATATCCCGTATCGGGTATTTGGAGGGCAGTCCTTCTATCAACGGAAAGAGATCAAGGATATGTTGGCGTATCTCCGGCTGGTTATCAACCCAAAGGATGAGGAGGCTTTGAGGAGAGTTTTGAATTATCCAAGAAGGGGAATCGGGAAGACCACCATTGAAAAGTTGAGTCTGTTAGCTGAACAGTCAGGAAAACCCATGTGGGAATGTATCCCTGTTGCCCAGGCAAGCGCCAGGGCCAAAAATTCCATGATCGATTTTGTTCAGATGATCAAGGCTGCCGCAAAAAAGTCCGAAACCTCGGACGCTTATGAAGTAGCTATTCAGATAGCCAGAAAATCGGGTCTGTATGATCTTATGAAAGCCGATACGTCTATCGAAGGGATGAGCCGATTGGAAAACCTCAATGCTTTGTTGGATGGTATTAAAACTTTTGTGGAGGAAAATGCTTCCGCAGAGGAAACCGACAGATCACTGGCAGCCTACATCCAGAATATCGCATTGCTGACTGATTTTGATGAAAATACCGATCAGGATAATTATGTGACCCTCATGTCTGTTCACGCTGCTAAAGGTTTGGAGTATAAATCCATATTTGTGGTAGGACTGGAAGAAAAGTTATTCCCCTCCTTCATGTCAATGGACACCATGGAGGGCATGGATGAAGAGCGACGCCTGTTCTACGTGGCCATTACCCGTGCAGAGCAGTTCCTGACCTTATCCTACGCAGAAAGTCGTTTCCAATATGGAAATATGCGTTTCAATGCGCCCAGCCGTTTTCTGACAGAAATTCCGGAACCCAGTCTCAATATGCCTGCCCAGGCACGGAGTAAAGATCCCGTTTTTAAACCCACCGGACCAACAACTGCTTCCATCAAGGGGAATTTCAAAAGACGCCCGTCTGCAAATAATATGCCACTGAAGGTCGATCCGAAAAATTTCAAACCCAGCCCTTCATCCGACATTCAGGCCGGGATGAAAGTACTGCATATGAAGTTCGGAGAAGGCAAGGTGCTCAGCGTCGACGGAGGAACGGCGAACAGGGTGGCTACCATTTATTTCAAAGAAGTAGAGGATGATCCACAAAAAAGGATCATGCTGAAGTTTGCCAAGCTGCAGATACTTTAAGGGAACAATTTCGGTTTGAATTTTGATTTACCCCGCTAGCGGGGTCGGTTTTAAGTTGGAAAGTGTAAACTTTTTGACTTAAAATCGGGGGTGGAATTTATGCCGGAAGAGATTCCACCCCCGAATCACCATGGGAAAAGTCACCTTTTCTCCATTGATTCGACCCCGCCAGCGGGGTAGATTACAATTAAGAACCAAAGAAATACTATTTTTCCAATAAATAGTATTTCTTGTCATACATCTCCCATTTGTCCTCTTTAACTTCTCTAAAATTTCTTCTAGACTTTTAAATTTCCATTCTTTTGGAATAAACGTTGGTAATTATTTAAAATAAAAAATTACCTTTGCCCGCTTTCCGCCCGGACTGGAGGGCAAATCCTTTTGCTTTCCTCAGGTTTTTTCGAATATAAAAGATCGTCAAAACCAGCATAAAACCATAAAATTTAATCATTTGAAGATGCTTGCGAAGAGCCTTCGCAGGCAAAAGCTATGTTTATGAAAAAGTATTTGAACTTATTTGACCTTTCCCAAAAAGTGGATTATAAAACCGAGGTTTTATCAGGACTCACGGTAGCTATGGCTTTGATCCCGGAAGCGGTGGCATTTGCTCTTATTGCAGGATTGCCGCCACTGACAGGTTTGTACGCAGCCTTTATGATGGGGTTGGTTACAGCTATTTTGGGTGGACGTCCGGGAATGATCTCAGGAGCTACGGGTGCAGTGGCTGTTGTTTTGGTGACATTGGCCAAAAGCCATGGTATCGAATATATTTTTGCTACAGTTATCCTCGCCGGATTATTACAGGTAGCAGCAGGGTTTTTACGATTGGGTAAATTGATGCGACTGGTGCCACATCCGGTTATTTTTGGTTTTGTGAATGGATTGGCCATCATCATCTTTATGTCCCAATTGGATCAGTTTAAAGCCCCTTCCGGGGAATGGCTGACCGGACAACCATTGATGATCTTCCTTGGTCTGGTATTGATCACTATGCTGATCATTTGGGGACTGCCAAAGTTGAGTAAAGCTATTCCTGCCTCCTTAGTAGCTATTCTGACTATTTTCGGATTGGTATTAGCTTTTGGAATTGATACAAAAACAGTTGGAGACATGGCATCCATCAAGGGAAGTTTTCCTCCCTTCCACTTGCCTGCCGTACCATTAAAATTTGAAACCCTTTTGATCATCCTGCCCTATGCAGGAATCATGGCGGGAGTAGGACTCATCGAAAGTCTTCTGACCCTAAATATCGTAGATGAAATTACAGAAACCAGAGGACGTGGCAACAAGGAAGCGGTGGCCCAGGGAACAGCGAACATCCTTTCCGGATTATTCTCCGGGATGGGAGGATGTGCTATGATTGGGCAAAGTTTGATCAACATCTCTTCCGGGGCCAGAGCGCGTTTATCAGGAATAGTGGCAGCTGTCATGCTTTTGGTTTTCATCATGTTTGGCGCCAGCCTGATCGAAAAAATGCCTATGGCAGCCTTAACCGGATTGATGATCATGGTAGCCGTCGGAACCTTTGAATGGGCCAGCCTGAAAACATTCAAACGCATGCCCAAATCGGATATCTTTGTGATGGTCATGGTAACTTTAGTGACTGCTGTTTTGCACAACCTTGCCTTGGCTGTACTCATTGGAGTAATCATTGCAGCCCTGGTTTTTGCCTGGGACAATGCCAAGCGAATTCGTGCCAGAAAACGCATTGATGAGAACGGAGTCAAACACTACGAAATATATGGTCCCTTGTTTTTTGGATCAGTTGCCGTTTTTAATGAGAAATTCGATGTGCTCAACGACCCGGAAGAGGTGATCATCGATTTTGAGGAGAGCAGGGTAGTAGATATGTCTGCCATTGAGGCCCTCAACAAAATAACTGAACGGTACCAGAAAGTGGGCAAAAAAGTACACCTCAAGCACCTGAGTGCGGATTGCCGGAAATTACTGAAAAATGCCGAAGAGATCATCGACGTGAATGTACTGGAAGATCCGACTTATAAGTTGGTGGTGGATAAGATATAGGGTGATTCCATAGGACGTACCTACGGCACTCAGAGTGTATTTGCAGGATGAGTTTTACCCATATAGTCGTCCCTATGGGACTTAACAGTTTCGTAGAGACCAAATATTGGTAACAAGGTACGAAGTGCCTTGCCCGACTGAAAGATCAATCAAGTGCCGTAGGTACGTCCCTATGGGTGGCCCAAGCTGCTAGTAACTGCACAAGTGCCGTAGGTACGTCCTATGTTTCTGGAGTCTAACTAGAAAACACTCATGTTTTTTCCTACTCCAGACAACCCTTCCCGTCTATTTGAAGTTTAAGTAATGTAGTAGATTGAATTTTCCACCTCTGCAACAAGCTAGGCAGTGGCTTTACATTGTATTGACTTGTTGTTTTTTTAACATGATAAAATCTGGCTCAATATTTACGCATGACTTCAAAAGGGAGTTTTAATAAATTTCTCATTTCCATACTGATCATAGGCTTTATATTGCCTGGAAATATTCTCGCGCAAAAAACTACACGCGTAGAAGGGATCGTTACAGATGCCCAGACCGGAGAACCATTGCCTTTTGTGTCCGTAGCTTTTGTTGGTAAGAATATCGGGGAAACCACTGATTTTGATGGCAGTTACAGTATTGAAACACAATGGGCATCCGGTAAAATTGAATTTTCCTACCTTGGGTATGTGGCTGTCGTTAAGGACGTTCATATTGGTGAAAACCAACAGATTGATGTTCAGCTGGAGCCCTCAAGTGTCATTCTGAAGGATGTGGAGGTGGTTGCTACAAGAAAGAGGTATCGGAATAAAGGCAACCCTGCTGTCGACCTGATCAAAAAGGTCATCGCCAATAAGGATCGAAATCGGCTCAGTTCCCTTGATCATTGTGAATTTGATCAGTACAAGAAAATCCAGTTTGATCTGAATAATATTACTGAAGATTTTACCGGCAGCAAAGTCTTCAGGGATTTTCAGTTTATGTTTGAGCATATTGATACCTCAAAGGTGAACGGGAAACCTTATCTCCCCATTTTTCTGGAAGAAACGGTTTCCAAAGTTTATAAACGGAAAAGCCCCCGGGCAAACCGGGAAGTGATCAAAGGCTCAAAAATGGTGGGCCTGGACAATTACCTCGATACGGAAGGAGTAGACATCATGGTCGACAATATGTACCAGGAGGTGGATCTGTATGACAATAATGTAATTTTTCTAACCAACCAGTTTGTAAGTCCTTTATCCACAACATCTCCCCTGGTATATAAATTCCATATTATGGATACCCTGGATTACAATGGGGTAAGTGTTATCAACCTGGCGTTTCAACCACGTAACAAACAGGATTTTGCGTTTACAGGAAATATATTGATTACCAATGATGATCGATACGCCCTGGTCAAGGCAGAAATGAAAATTGCCGACGGCATCAACCTGAATTTTGTGGAGGACCTCAAGTTGGTTCAGGAATTTGAACCCTACGAGGAAGGATATTGGTTGATCAGCCGGGACGAACTCATCGTGGATTTTAATGTAACTAAAAAGGGGCTTGGGATGTTTGGGCGTAAAACTATTTTTTATGATCAATATCAACTGAACAAGGCGAGGCCTGATTCTCTTTTCAATGGAATTGATATTGAGGTAAAACAGGATGGTTTTGATAATCGGGACAGCACCTTTTGGAATGAAAGCCGTTTGGTTGAACTAACAGCACAGGAAAAAAACATCTACAGCATGGTGGACAGTGTACAACAGGTACCCTCATTTACCAGGGCTATGGATGTTTTGTTATTCTTTTTGGAAGGGTACATAGATGTTGGACCCATTGAAATCGGCCCATTTAATTCTTTTTACAGTTTTAATGCTGTGGAAGGTTCCCGATTTAGATTTGGGGGCAGGACCAGTGAGCAATTGAGCAAAAGATTCAGACTGGAGGGATATTTTACTTATGGTTTCAAGGATAGACGATTTAAGTATTCAGGTAGTGCTATTTGGTCATTGAATGGAGGTCCGGTAGTCAGTAAAATACGGCATACTTTGTCGGCAACATATCAGCAGGAAACCCGGTTCCCGGGAATGGATCTCGAATTACTGAGTGATGATAATTTTATTTTATCCTTCACACGGGGAGCCCCGGATCAATTGCTGTATTACAATAAATTTAACCTGGAACACCTGAGAGACTGGGGGAGTGGAGTGACCACAACAGTTAGTTTTGAGACTTTAGAGCAATCTCCGGGAGGAAGTCTGGCCTTTGAAGGAGAAGGGTTTACAGTGGATAAAATTACGTCCAGTGAAGTCTCTGCCTCTATCAGGTTTGCACCCAATGAGCAGTTTTATCAGGGGCCTAATTACCGCACCCCGATGAATACAAAATATCCTGTATTTAAGTTGGCCTACACACAGGGAATGAAAGGGGTTTTGGATTCGGACTATACTTACAGCAAACTTCGTTTCACCGTTTTTAAACGCTTCGCTATTTCACCGATTGGTAATACTTATGCAGAACTGGAGGCTGGGAAAGTTTTCGGTGAAAATATTCCTTTCCCGTTGCTTTTTGTTCCCAGGGCCAATCAGACTTATGCCCATCAGTTACGCTCCTACAGCATGATGAATTTCCTCGAATTTATCAGTGATGAATATGTTTCTTTCGTTGCCGAACACCATTTTTATGGTTTCTTTTTAAATAAAGTTCCTTTGCTGAGAAAACTGAAATTCAGGGAGGTTGTCACCTTTAAAGGACTGTATGGTGGATTGAGTGATAAAAACAACCCTCAATTCAGCACTGGCCTGCTCAATTTGCCTACAGATGATGAAGGCAATCCGACTACCTTTTCTCTTGAAGATAAACCCTACATGGAGGTAAGCTTTGGCCTGGAGAATATTTTCAAAGTCTTTAGAGTTGATCTGGTACAACGGTTAACATATCTTGATCATCCTGACGTATCATCACTGGGAGTAAGGGTTAAGTTGAATGTGGAGTTTTGATTTTCACAATAAAAATTTGAGGATATATCCTCCAAAAATATTTCTGTTTTTAAAGATTTTCCTTTCGAAATTTTCGGTTTTCTTGCAATTTTAATTGCAAATTTTGCCTGAAATCATAAAAATCGGCCGTGGTCTGGGTTTGTTTTCCTTGAAATAATTTAATTTCACCCTACCAAATCTAACTGATGAACCCTTTACGTATGACATATCGTCTGATAGCTTTGCTAATGGCTGGATTGATGTTGACCACAACATTTAACCTGGCTATCGATATGCATTATTGCAAGGGTGAGTTGAAATCTGTTGCTCTTTTTAGCAAGGCAAAAAGCTGTCACTCGGCTGAAAAGAAAAAATCCTGCCCCAATCATCCCCCCAAACCTCAAAGCGATACTGCTGAAAAAAAGAACTGCTGCCAAAACCGCGGTTTGCTGATCAATGCAGATATTGATGAACAGGTACTGGCACAGGATTTAACACCTCCGGGTAAGGATTTTCAACCGGACAGCCCGGTCATTTTTTCATTTTGTCCGACGACATTGCTGGCAGTCTGGGAACGCCCGGTTCACAAAGAATACAAACCTCCGTTAATACAAAAGGACATTCCTGTTCTTTTTGAATCCTACCTTTTATAGCACTCATTTCTTTTCAATCTCACTGGAAAGGTTACCGGTTAATGGAGATGCTCAATGTCTTATTCTGATGAATAGGGCTGAGTGTGTTTCCGTAAACGGATGTCAGCTTTCCTGTATTTCGAATTTCCTATATAGATAATTCCGTTAATGGGGCCATTTGCCGGGTACTTCCAGGTACCGGAATATATCAGTTCCTATTACATTGAATCATATAGGACAATAATCAATTCTTACTATCAAAAATTTAAAAAGTAGAAAAATGAATTTTTTCAAAATATCAATAAGTATTTTATCCCTGGTCTTAATAAGTTTTTCAGCAAATGCTCAAAGTTGTGGAAGTTCAAAATCCAAAAAAGCTTCATGCTGTGCTTCAAAAACAACTAAAGCTCAAGGCACTTCGGATGCGACAGGTGAGCTAACCAGTGCTTCCCTGGTGGTTTCAACGGATGCTGTAGAAAAAAACACCTTTAAAGTATTTGGGAATTGTGGCATGTGCAAAAGCAGGATTGAAGGAGCATTGAAAGATGTAAAAGGAGTGCAATTCTCCAGCTGGGATACAGATACCAAAATGTTAGAGGTACACTTTGATGCCAGTCTTATCACCATTGAAAAGATACATCAAAAAGTGGCAGCAGTGGGCCATGACACAGAAAAAGTGCGTGCAGAAGATGAAGTGTACAATAATCTTCATGGGTGCTGTCAGTATGAACGTGCAAAGGTTTAAGTATATAATCTCAAAACCTGATTTAACATGGGAAAAATAATATTAACGATAATAATTTCATTTTTCGTAATTAC
>QQUB01000028.1 GCA_008501835.1 Bacteroidota bacterium | reverse complement strand
CCTCCCGGAGGTGGATTGACGTTTACATTAAAGTTACAGGTTCCAACCTGGTTTTGATTATCTATGGATGTAACGGTGACCTGTGTCGATCCGGGTTGGAAAGTTGACCCCGAGGGGTGACTATAGCCCGTTATCATTGGGTTCGGATCACAATCATCCACAATGGACGGCGCAGGGTAGTTAACCGTTATTGGATTACAACTCGTCACGTTTACATCGGGGCAGGTTAGCACAGGCCCTCCGGAGTCATTGAAGGTTGCATTAATGGTGGCCGGATATAACTGACTGCAGGCTTCTGTTAAAAGCACCGAGTTTCCGGCATCTATTCGAATAGTGATTTGTTCACCACATGATATTGGCGGGAAATCATAATACACCCAATCATTATGGTAGTTGGCACTTCCAAAACCTGTTCCCGGACAGCCGGATACGACCGTTATATTTGGACCACAACCCGGAAGGTTGTTTAGAGTTGTATTATTAACAAATCCAGTTGGAATGAGGTTAGGGTAATTTGTAGACCCTCCAGATGAAATTATCGTTAGATTCACAGCATTACTCCCGGTAAGGGCACTTTGTGATAAGTCCCCGTGCCAATGTTCAATATAAACACGAACAAGGCCATTATTCAGTACACAGTAGCCAACCTGGGTGGCGTGGGCATTTGCCTCCTGTATTCCGAAGAACATACTGCCCAGCGTTACCATAGCTATAAGCAGAAATCGCCTGAATAAAGGAGGGCGAGTCCTTTTTGTAATAGTAAGTAATTGTCCCATTTCCATTGTTTTTAATTACAGATTTATGAGTATTGTTCGAAAATTGTATAAAATATTCCTTGGGAATCCGAGGGGGGAGATTCTTCTTGAAGAATCATTATCCTGACGAATAGAATAGCCTTTTGCACTTCTGGCTCTACAGAATAACAATTACAATGACATTCAACTTTTATTGTTGGGATTGAAAGGGAGGGGGGGAAACAATAATCAGCTTTTTTTACTACGGAAGCCAGCCCAAAATGTTTCGATATTTCGTGCTTTTATTGTTTTCAGTGACAATATATAAAAAATTATTATAAAAAAAAGAGCCATTCCGAAGAATGACTCTTTCTATACACTTTGTTCAATTAACTTATTCGTATCATATGCACCACAGGTTTTTACTTGTGATTATCTACTCAAAATAATTTGTTTACTCACGCTTTCTCCCTTGGAAGTTACCTTGAGGAAGTAAACACCGTCAGCGAGCTCCGCCATATCCCTCGTGATCAATGGCATTTCCAGTCTATCAATTTGCTGACTCCAGACCACCTCTCCCAAAGCATTGAACATTTCGACCTCCAGGGATGATTCCATGAAATCACTTACATCGATATTCAATAAACCTGAAGTTGGATTCGGAAATACATTAAGTCCAACCTTATCGGAAAGGGTAGCTTCAGGAATTTCCAGGTCGATCTGTTCGCTGAACGGAATAACCGGAGGTGTTTGCGTTTCTGGAAGGTAGCTGCAGTTGAGGTTCCAGTTCCAGATGACGTTATAATCGGAAACAATCCCATCATTACTGATGAACATACCTGTCATATATGTAGTCAGGGTAGACCCGGAGTCATTGACTTCAAGACCTTCCGGGGCATAGATATTGGCAGTGAAGTTAGTACCCTGGGCAATGGCAGCGTTGTCGCCTACAAAAAAGACGGTTGTATGCCCATCCGGGTTAATAACATTGGATTCCCCGATGTACATTTTCCTTCTGATTTTCACCTTGGTCGGCTGATTGAAAATGATTGTGGCATCCCCGTAAGTGTAAAGCACCCTCATGAAGATTTCCGACGAATTTATGATCAGGGTTGCTCCTGCTCCAACAACGACATATCCATAATTGCTTCCTGAAATGGTCATAGTGCTACCGGCAGAAACCACCACAGAGTTAAGGTCAATATGCGGATTGCTTTCAAAAGTTGGGAAATTCACATTAAAATCAGCATCGATAAAGTTGTTGATAAAACTACTTCCATCCACCTGCACATTATCCGCATCGGCTCTCAGGAAGGTGAAAATGGAACTATTCTGTGCGATTTCAGCTTCATCAGCATCTTCAATACCCACACCCCCGCTGATTACTTCAGATTCGTACATTTCAAATTCTTCACCGGAGATAATGGTGTATGCCGAAAGCAGTGAGGAAATATCTTCATTAACTGTTGTAGATTCAACGGTAAAACATCCAAGCGCATCAGTAACCGTCACGAAATAAGTGCCGTTGTCCGGTGCAATTACAGAGGAGGTGCTTCCCAATCCATTTGACCAGGAATAGGTTAATGGCAGGGTGAGTTCAGCGATGTTCAACACTTCCGCGTTTAACACCTGAATACCCTGGCACCAGGTAGGTAAGTCTTCCTGAGTGATTTGCACCTCTGGTAACGGATTGATGGTAATAGTGAAACTGCAGGAAACTGATAAACCTGCCGCATCATAAAAGGTATAGGTAACCGTATAATTACCCACCTGGAAGAAATCTCCCGGGTTATAATTACTCGTCGAAGCGACTACTGCGCAATTATCCGTTGCCGTAGGAGGTGTCCAGGAAACGTTCTGAGCACCACAAAGGGTAATGTTCTGTGGACATGGAGTAGCTATTTGAGGGGCTTCTGTATCAATAACTACTATGTCAAAGGTGCAGACATCAGTATTGCCACTGGCATCTGTAGCTGTACAGGTAACCGTGGTGGTTCCCACCGGGAAGAAATCACCTGACTGAACTTCTGTCAATGGTATTCCACTTCCTCCACTAGGTGCTTCAACGCAGAAATTAATTTTATCTCCCTCTCCAAAATCACCTCCGGTACCTATTACTTCTCCATTGCTGGACAATGTGTAAGAACCCTGGCCAAAAGCACAACAGATTCCGTCTCCAAATACATCCTTGATCATAAATATATAATCTCCGTCCGGAAGATTAAATGTCTCAGTAATGGTCTCTCCGGCAATGAAATAAGGACCACCATTTTCAATCATACTTCCATTACCATCCAAAAGCATCCAGGTAGTCTCACCCGGGAAATCATCAAGAGTAAGGGACAGTTGAACAATGTTGGAATAACAATCGCTCGGTTCCGGGTCTCCGTCTCCACCAATTGTACAAACGTAAGTTACATCACAATTATCCGTGGCGGTAACTGTAAAGGAGACATTTGCTCCACATTGCCCTGGATCCGTTCCGGAGGTAACTGTTCCCGGACAAGTAATTACAGGATCCTGATTGTCATTAATAGTTACATAGAAATCACAGACTTTCCCGTTCATGGATGGGTCCTCTACGTTCCATTCCACTTTCCAGCTGCCAACTGCAAAAAATACATTGGTATTTGTTGACCACCCTGTCCATGTACCAATTTCAGCATTACCATTATCCGGATCTACTTCAATATAGCGGAATTCCATAACTGCAATACCACAATTATCCGTAGCCTGAGGGGTTGGTAAATTGATGGTCGCTCCGCATTGACCCGGATCATTATTCTGAACTATATCTCCCGGGCAGGTAATGTCAGGGAAGATGTTGTCAATTACCGTTACTGTTGCGGTACAGTTCGAAGTGTTTAAACTTTCATCTACAACCGTCAAGGTCACGGTGTTCGAACCAACACTACTACAAGTAAAGGCATAAGCGGTTGGTACATAACTAAACGTTGTAGAACAATTATCCGTGGATCCGCCATCCAGGTTAGAAGCCTGAACAGATCCGTTGCCCTGAGCATCCAACACAACAGTTGCGTTCTGGCAGACTGCCGTTGGGGCCATGTTGTCTTCTACGGTCACTGTTGCTGTACATGCATCAGCATCCCCATTGACGTCGGTCACCGTTAAGGTAACGGTATTTTGACCCTTGTTTGAGCAATCAAATGAAGTCTGACTTAGTACCATTGAAGCAAGCCCACATTCTGCAGTACTGTTGTTGTTAATATCAGCTACTGTGATTGATGCCATACCATTTGCGTTTAGCGAAATGGTTTGATTCTGGCAAATAGCATCAGGTGGTGCGCAGCAGTAGGCATTTGGGTCATCAATGGTTACCGTTGTCATACATGTCGAAGAGTTTCCGTTGGAATCGTCAGTTGCGGTAAGCGTAACAGTTACCATGTCTCCAACATTGTCACAGTTGAACTGGTTAGGTGCAACACTTAAGGTGAAACTTCCGCAAGAATTTGATCCTCCGTCTACAAGGGCAGGAGTCAAGATTGTTGTTCCATCGCTGGTTAAATCTAATGTAACATTTGTCGCACAAACCGCAACAGCTGGTTGATCTTCATTTACTGTAACAGTGAATGAACATCCGGATGTATTACCAGAAGGGTCGGTAGCCGTACTGTTTACAGTCGTAGTTCCTATCGGAAAGAAATCACCTGAATTGAAAGTGCTGTTTACTGATGGAACAACACCACTATTATCGGTAGCTGAAATGCTGAAAGAAACATTAGCTCCACAAGATCCGGGAGTATTGCTAACCGTAATGTTTGCAGGGCAGGTAATAGCAGGAGCTTCTGGGTCCACAACGGTAATAGTAAAAAAACATTGGTCTTGATTGCCCGCAGCATCAGTGGCTACAGCAGTGACAGTGTGACTTTGGGAAGTCCCATTGGCATTTAAAGCGAAAAAGGAGCCTGAGGAAGGGGTCATACTTATGGCTACCCCGGGACAGTTATCAGTTGCAACAGCTGAATTAAAGGAAACGGTCGCACCATTTTGTCCCGGATCAGTGTTTGCATTAAAACTGGTAGGGCAAGCTATCATTGGGGATTCAGTATCGTTTACTGTTACATCGAATGTACATGTTGCGGTATTTCCGGCAAGGTCAGTCGCTGTTGCTGTTACCGTAGTAGTTCCAACATTAAAAATTGTGCCTGGGTCCTGAGAGTATGTAATACTACTAACCCCACAATTATCAGAACCAGTTGCACTGAAACTAATTGTTGCACCACAAACTCCCTGGTCACTTCCCGAAGTAATATCTGCCGGACAAGTAATGGTTGGTACAGTATTATCAATAACGTTAATGGTTTGCTGAACGGATCCCATATTGCCCGCAGGGTCCTGAAGTTTATAGGTTCTGGTGATTACCAACGGACTTGCTGCAGAACCTGCACCACCGTTATTGGTGTCAGAATCATGCGTAACGGTTACACTTCCTCCGCAAGGTGGTGCCGGCGTCATGGTCTGACCAATATTCAGGTCACCAGGAGATTCGGCTCCATCCGTGAATGTAAAATCCGCACTAGTATTACCTGTACCTGTTTTAGACAAACTTTCACCAACAGCCTGGCTGCTCGGTTCGCTAACACCAATATCGACTGAGGTCATTCCTAAAGCAGGACCATTGGTTGCGGTGAAGGTTCCTTCGTAACTGATAAATTCAATAACTGTGGTTCCATTTTTTACCAATGCAAGGCCATCAGGGTCACCATTTTGAATACCGCTTTTGGCAAATGAAACGGCTCCAAATCCATTACTTTCATTATCAATAGTACCTGTAAGAGCTGTTGGGCTGTCGTAGGTTCCTCCGTCATTACCATTGTAATAAACAATAGAATAACTGGTTAAATCCGTTCCTGCTCGTCCGGCTACTTCTACAAATTCTCCTGTGTCTGCTCCCGAATTGTCATAATGAATTTCATTGATCCAGATCTCACAGCTTGAGGGTACGCAATTATCTGCAACCCCTGTTACAACGGAAATGTCCGGAGCAGGAACTTCTGCCGGGCAAGTTACATTGATATCAGCCGGAGTATCGGCAGTTGGCGCGGTAGTATCATCTATGATGAAGGTCTGAGTGCATATTGCAGTATTCGGGCAATCATCAATTACCGTAAAAGTTCTTGTTACCGTAAAAGGATAGGTGCCTGAAACAGCATCCACATATGTTACACTTGTAACTGTTCCACCGGAGTTGATACTTCCTCCTTCTCCAGTGAAGTCCGCTACTGAAATTGTTTGAACAGAAGTAGAATATGGTAGACTAGTGGTTGAATTCAAATATTCAGGACTACAGCCTTCTATATTGAGTTGATCTGCAGGACAGCTGATGGACAGTAATATTTCTATTTGAACAAATGGAGTTGTGGACAGGTCTGCATTAGCCTGAGCATGAACCCAATTGGTTGGGTTTTCTACATCTGCCTGGTCTACAGAAACATTTCTGGTTGAAGGATTGTATTCCGTTCTGTTTGGGGCAGTGGCTGGGAAACCGTCAACAACTATTGAGCTAGGGTAAATAACAGCTGGTGATTCCGAAGCCGGAATATTTCCTCCCGGAGAGGTGGTTTCAGAGTCTCCCGTGTATAGAACAGCTAGAATTTCTGTTATACCATTTCCAGGATTATTATCGGTATCCAGGTATGCATAGAAGGCTTCACCATTGGGTCCAACAGCAAAATTTCCACTCTCCAAACTAATAGCTCCGCAGGTTCCTCCACTGCCATCAGTACAGGATAGAGCCAGAACATCTGGTGAAGTTTCTTTTACAACAAAAACATCCCCTTGATTTACTCCTGCCGGAGCAGTCCACTTCATAACTGCTTCTCCCGTATCAAATGCAAGAGTTGCCGTACTGTATGGATTGTCGGTGAAATAAATTTCTGTTCCTGCCGTAATATCCGTAAGTGCCACAAAAGAGAAACCATCAGGAGATAGGTGATTCAAACCTGTAACCGCCACCAATGGACAAGTTGAAGGTCCTACATCATCATTTAAGATGGTTCCAGTGGCTGATCCCGGACTACCAGCATCGTAATTAGTTCCACTGACAATAGACAAAATAACGGTTTCGTCAGGTTCCAAGCCTGAATCAGCAACCGGGGTTACAGTAATAGTGCCAGAACCCAGGACATTAAATATAGTTACCACGCCTGAATTAGCATTAAAGGAGGAGTTGCCTCCCTGGGTCGTAACGGTATAATCTGTCAAATAAGTAGCGGTTCCGGATACCTGAAACGAAACATCAAAATCTCCCTGAGACGGACCGTTAAGCGTAAAGGTGAAAACCATGGAAGTCCCCGAATTTTCGAGAACCGAACCTGGTGAAACCGTAACGGTTACCGGAGAGTTAGCGGATCCTGTTTTGATGATGATGTTTGTAAATGGGGTGGTTGACAGGTCTGCATTAGTTTGTCCATGATCCCATTTGGTTAAATCTTCAAAATTTCCCTGGGAAACGGTTACATTTCGGAGGGATGGTTTGTATTCTGTTCTGTTAGGTGGTATAGCAGGAAATCCGTCCACCACGACTGCGTTGGCATAAACTGCAAAGGGGTCTCTTAAGGCTGGAATATTTCCTCCGGAAATGCCATTTTCTCCATCTCCTGTGTATAAAACGGAATAAATCTCGGTTATCCCATTAGTTGGATCGTCATCAGTATCCCCATAGGCATATAGTCCTTCTCCAATGGCTGATAGAGCAAACCCGGATGAGCCATTGACGTGAACAAGAGTTCCGCAGGTCCCGCCGGTTCCATCTGTACAAGATAAGGAGAAGGTATTTGAAGAGGTTTCTTTAATAACGATTACATCGCCTCGTTGAACGCCTGAAGGTGCAGTCCATTTCAGAATGGATTCTGCAGTATTGCTATTAAAGGTAAGTGAAGTATT
>QQUB01000352.1 GCA_008501835.1 Bacteroidota bacterium | reverse complement strand
GAATATTCCTGTTGTGAAATGCTTCCAACCCACCGAGGCAATCGTCGTGAAAGTGAGTTCCCACTACTGCTTTGACCTCGCATTTCAATTCCTGTTCCACCCAGTTAATCAATTCTTCTGAACTGGCATCATCTGGAGGAGTATCGACAATGATGGCTTCTCCATTATTGGCCACAACCATTCCGTTGCAGGCGACTTTCCCGTAAGTATCGGTTTCCAAATAGGAAATATGGTTGAAGGTGTTATCACTTAATCTTTCGACCTTGAGGGTTTGGGAGTTGTAATTCTCTGCCAGTTTGATCGTGTTGCACCCGAAGGAAAAACACCCTGACAGCATTAAAAAAATTACAATTGATCTAATGGAATTCATGGTTTATTTTTAAAAATTAAAATGCTATATAACGTTTGATTTGTAGTAGGCCAATTAAATCTTTCCTTCGACAAGATGTCGCCTTTCATCCCACTAGCCTGCTCTAAGGCAAAACCTTGGGAAATTTTTCATCCACCCACTATTTATACTACTTCTATGAATCAAAAAAACTCGTAACCCGTAACCCGTAACCCGTAACTCGCAACAAAAGTTATTTATGCAAAGCCGCCGTATACTTCGGATGCATGAGATTATCGACGCTCAAGATCTTATCAAGTTCCTCCTCAGACAGCAATCCTTTCTCAAGGACCAGTTCACGTATGCTTTTGTTGGTAGCAATAGCTTCTTTGCCAATTACGTCCCCCATATGGTGGCCTATATGCGGGTTCAGGAAGGTGATAATGCCGACAGAATTCATAACCATTTCACGGCAATGTTCTTCATTGGCAGTAATGCCTGAAATACACTTTTCAGAAAGGGTAACACATGCATTGGACAACAACCTTGCCGATTCAAACATACATTGGGCTATTACCGGCTCCATCACATTGAGTTGTAATTGTCCCGCTTCTGCTGCGAAAGAAATGGTGACATCATTACCGATAATTTTAAAGCACACCTGGTTTACAACCTCGGGAATCACCGGATTCACCTTGGCCGGCATGATGGAAGACCCTGCCTGTAATTCCGGCAAGTTGATCTCATTTAAACCGCATCTTGGCCCGGAAGACAGCAAGCGAAGATCGTTGCAGATTTTGGAAACCTTAACGGCAGTCCTTTTCAACCCGCCGGAAATCATTACGTATGCCCCGCAATCAGAAGTGGCCTCGATCAGGTTTTCAGCTTTCACGAAATCCCCCTTGGTCAATTCCCTCAAATAACCGACCGCAATTTCCGAATACCCTTTGGGTGCATTGACACCGGTTCCGATGGCTGTTCCTCCCAGATTCACTTCCAAAATCAGATCCCGGCAATGTTTAAGGTTTTTGATCTCTTCTCTCAAATTAGTGGCCCACGCGCCAAATTCATCCCCTAAAGACATGGGAACGGCATCCTGCAACTGTGTTCTCCCCATTTTCAACACATTCCCGAATTTCACGGCCTTTTTATCGAGTTCAGCAATGAGGATGTTTAATTTTTCCAATAAAAAATTCATGTAAAAGAAAATCGCCACCCGGAAACCCGTCGGATAGGTATCATTGGTCGATTGGGATTTGTTTACATGATCGTTGGGATTCAGTATATCATAGGATCCTTTGGGGTGCCCATTTAACTCGAGGGCAACATTGGCGATTACTTCATTGGCATTCATATTCACCGAGGTTCCTGCCCCGCCCTGAAATACATCTGTTGGAAAACAATCCGCATATTTATCCAGGTTCCTGAGTATCTCATCACAGCCCTGGATAATCATATCCGCCTTTTCTGCCTGGATAGTTCCTATTTCCTTATTGGCCAGGGCACAGGCTTTCTTGGTAACTACCATCGCCCTTACAAAAAATGGAAAATCTCCTATGCGGCTTCTTGAGATTTTAAAATTATCTACTGCCCTTTGGGTGTGAATGCCATAGTAGAGATGATCCGGGATTTGCATCTCTCCGATGAGATCCGTTTCTTTTCTTGTAGTCATATTATTTTGGTTTATCCGCAGGCCAAACCCAGCGGCCATAGTTAGTTGTCAATTTATTATGTGAAAATAGTTTATTTCCTTAAATTTTCTCTCGATGTTAACAGGGAAGCATTCAATTTTTCAAACATCCTTATTTATGAAATCGCGGATGGCTTTATTGCCGGCTTTTTGTTTTTTTATGGCATGCAGTTACTCAACTGTTTACGCTCAGTTTTTCCTCAATGGAGCTGCCCTGCAAATGAGTGACAGTACCTGCTACCAGCTCACGCCGGAAGAAAATAATTCTGTGGGATCGATATGGAATCCGGAAAAGATCAACCTGAATGAATCTTTTGAAGTTGTACTGGAAGTATTCCTGGGATGCAAAGGTTCTGACGGGGCGGATGGTATTGTGTTCGGATTTCAGCCGGTCAATACTTCTATTGGGACGAATGGCGGAAGTCTGGGATTTGGCGGTGTTCAGCCGTCCATTGGTATTGAAATCGACACATGGGAAAATACGAACAATGGAGACCCCGTGGTTGATCACATTGCCATAATCAAAAATGGCAATCTAAACCACAACTCTTCAACGAACCTGGAGGGACCTGTACAGGCTTCCGCTTCAGCCATTGATATTGAGGATTGTAATTATCATGATTTAAGGGTTAGCTGGAATGCCGATCAACAGCTTTTGGAAGTTTACTTTGACTGTGATTGGCGCCTCTCCTATACCGGTGATATTGTCGATGATATTTTCGGTGGAGATCCCTGGGTTTATTGGGGGTTTACTGCGGCAACAGGCGCTTTCAATAACTTCCACAGAGTTTGTTTGAAATACACTACTTTCCTCGATGAGCTTGAGGATGTGACCATGTGTCCGGGCGGACAGGTTCCTTTTGAAATCAGTGATGGAGTTTCTTATAGCTGGAGTCCTCAGGAAGGCCTTGATGATCCATTTTCTGCCACGCCCATTGCCTCCCCGGAAGAGACTACCCTTTATACCGTCGAAATCCGGGACAATTGTAATTATCTGTTCCAGGATGATGTTTTGGTAGAAGTAGCAGGAGATTCTGTCTTTTTTGACCTTGGGCCTGATACTATGTTGTGTGAAAGCAACTTACTTAACCTGGATGTGACTACTCCAACTGCCACTTACATGTGGAATGACGGAAGCCAGGAACCCGTTTACAATGTATCACAATCCGGCACTTACATGGTCACGGTAACCAGAACGGACACCTTCTGCATTTCCACAGACAGGGTTACGGTAGATTATACTGAATTGCCGGAAGTGGAACTTGGAGGTGATGCAGTTTTATGTTTTAATCAAAAGATCACCCTCAACGCAGGGCACCCCTTGGCCGAAACCTATCTTTGGCAGGATGGTAGCTCCGGCAATTTCCTGGAAGTCTCTACCCCCGGGTACTACTGGGTTGAATTATCCAACACCTGTGGGACAATCAAAGATGAAATTGATATTGTTTTTGAAGATTGCCGGGAATTTTACGTACCTAATGCCTTTTCTCCAAACTTCGATGGTATCAACGACTATTTCCTGATTTACGATGATGGTGATATTGTGAACATCAGCCATTTGACCATTTTTGATCGGTGGGGAGGGTTGGTTTATGAGAATAAAAACCTTGTCCCCAATGTAGAATCTTCCGGTTGGAATGGCAGGGATGCGGCGGCGGGAGTGTACACCTGGTTTGCGAAAATTGAGTTTAAGGATGGTAAGACTGTGATGGAATCGGGGGATGTTTTGTTGATCAGGTGATCTGGTTGCTGGTTAAAATTAGAGAATAACGTTATCCTCTGCCTGCAAAAAATTCTCAACTATATAATTGGCAATGATCACCAGGTCATTCTGAATAATCTCTTCATCGTTTCCAAAAATTTCCAGGAATTCATAAGTTCTCTGATTTTCGGCAACAATGGAAATCGTCCCAACAAAAAGGTTTTTGACTTTTTGAACTTTGGTCCTGAATTCAACAATATCTACCAGATTAATCTTTTTTGATCGATATCCCTCTTTGACTATGATCGATTCCTTGTCGATGGTTATAAATTTCTTTTCAGTGTTTTTTTCCCTGTCCCTGAGGTTCATTCCCGCAAATAAAAATGTTCCCGCTAAAACCATTGCAATTATTCCTAATTTGATCCATACAAACAGGAATAATATTAATCCGACCACAAAACCGATGATGGAAAAGACGATATAGATTTGAATGGCACTATTTTTCTTCTTACTCTTCCTGATGAGCCAATGATCTGCTTCTTTTTCACAGGTTAAATGGTGTGCTTCCAAAATTTCGTGAAAGAGATCGGTTGTTACGTTTTGTTCCATTATTAATTGTTTTCATTTATTATTAGTTCAAAATACTAAATGGTTCTTTGGGAAATAATGCTTCGCCTCACTTCTCAGCATCAAATACAGAATTGTTTTTTATTTCCAAAAGGCTGACTTCACAGGATTGTAAATTTTTAATTAATTCAACCTCTGGTTCCGTCTCCACACTGTTTTCATCCCAGAATCTCCAATTGGCTGTTTTTATTTTTCCTGTTAAATATTCATATGGACACCCCCCATGATCTTCTACTCTTCCTTTTTCGACATTAAACGTTCCTTCAGCAACCAACTGTCCGTTTAAATCCCAGAATTTCCAAAACCCTTTTTTATAATGATATTCAACTTCAACCGGGACAATAGAACAAAAGGTGTAAGTATCATATTCTATTTGACCCAGTGCATAAAAGTCATTACATACCATATTGGCTTCTTCAGGCCTTGTTTTTTTTGGTTGACCGTGACAGGAAAACAAAATTAGCCCACACAGGAATATTATGACTTTATTCATCATTTTCTTCCATCAAATATTGAACAAAATGAGTTATAACTGATTTGCTCAACTTAAAATTTATAACTTTTCATTAAATCCCAAGTTCTTCCTTTTTTTTATCAATTAAAATCTGCATTCTTGTACGGTGCCCCCGGTCGAAAAAATTTTTCCATGGCTTTCCCGGTCTGTCGGAAAGGAAATAGAACCTCTTTCCTTGTTTGGGTTTTACTTTGTAAAAAAAGCCTTTACCAAAGGTATCTAATCCCTTAAGAGACTCAATCTCATCCCACTTAATTAAATTACTTCCATTGATTTTATTCACTCTAATGCCATTATCCCTCACTGTTACTCTAAAGTAATTTTGAGTCAGCCAAATAAAAATGATAGTTGTGAACAGACCAAAAATAGTAAAAGGCAGGAGGTGCAAAAAGGTGGTCTCCACGACTTCATTATTATGGGTTGACGTTACACTTTCCGGGTCAATTATTCCCATCAAAGAAATTCCTAAAAAACCTATACTGAAAAAAAGGAAGAAGCCTTTGTGAAAATAGTATTGTACAATATCTGATTCCATATCCGGGTTTATTTTTCAACAAACATTGTTTAAAAAATCCTTTTGTGTCAGTAAATCCATTGGTTATGCTGTTTTAAAATTTTCAGCAACTCCCGCTCTTGCTCCCAATTAAAAGTGAATTCTCCAATATTAAGAATACCCTTTTAACCTTTCAAAACCTCCCTTTTGATTTCCTCCGCAAATCTCATAAATGCTCCCGGATCATAACTCAAAAACAAATCGGGTTCGATCAATTCAAGTTCCATTAATAAAGGACCTTTTGAGGTTGAAAGGAGGTCAACTCTTGCATAGGGAGGTGGTTCACGGAGCACTTTAAAGATCTTCTCGGCCACTTCCTTTTCTTCTGCTGTAGGAATGTGTACTTCAACGGTACCTCCAAAATTATTTTGCACCCGGAAATCGCCTTTCTTGGCTATTTTCCGGATAGCATGTGAATATTTACCATGGAAGTACATCATGGATACTTCACCCTTTTGTTGGATTTCAGGCAAAAAGGGCTGGATCAGTACATCCCGGGCAGCAATCAGGTGGTTGAAGTGAGCCTCCGCTTCCGGAGCATCCTTCATAAAACGGCCAGTTCCTTTTGCACTTATGGAAATAGCAGGTTTGATGACTATTTCATTTCCGAAATCCTCTGGCAATAATTCGGAAAGCTTTTTTTCACTACCAGCCGAAACCAGTTTCGTTGGCACAATGGGCACTCCCTGTTCCTGCAATTCCAGCAAATAACTCTTGTGAATATTCCAGAGGATGGTTTTGACCGGATTCCAGACTTTGGTTTTAGTGCCTGTCAATTCGAGCCACCGTCTGAATTCGGGGTATTTTTCGACATAATCCCAGGGCGTCCTAATCACGACTAATTTGCAGTCCTGCCAGTTGATGGTTTTATCATCCCAGGCGACAATTTTGCCGCTTAAACCTAATCCCTTCAGAGTCTCCAGCAGTTTCCCTGTTTCTGGTTCTTCAATGGGCAGATTACTGGCGGTTATTAAAAGTACGTCTGTCATTATTTATTATTTTCATAATTCAAACCATAGCCAAAATAATCGTTGAGCCACAATTGCCTCTTTAGAAAATCATCCTTAAAGTCACTTAAACTCATTTTAGCTCACAGATCACCTTGTACTCAATGATCTAAAATGGGCTCTATTCTCTTTTCACCAACCCTCTTTTTACTTAATGATAAGGATCGTTGAGCAATGAATAACATGAATTGATCAGCGAGCCGGTTCGTCTTCTTTCTCTTATCATTCGAAAATTACTCCACAACCCGCAAAACCACATTCCCCCTTTTACGTCCCTGGTCCACATACCTGTGCGCTTCCACGACTTCCTCCAGAGAATAAACCCTGTCGATTACCGGCTTTAATTGTTCTTTTTCAATCAGATCTTTGATAAACCACAAGTCTTTGGAGACAATTTTTGGGACCCCGTTATTATTCACAAAAACACCTCCTTTTTTGAGAATATTTTTGCATTTGGAAGCTTTGGATTTCATCACTGCGTCGTAGACTATATCATATTGTTCCTGGCTTTGGGTAAAGTCTTGCTTTGTGTAGTCTATAGTTTTATCTGCTCCCAGAGATTTTACCAAATCAAAATTCTTTTCGCTGCAAACAGCCGTCACTTCAGCCCCATGGTATTTTGCCAGTTGTATAGCAAAGGTTCCCAGGCTTCCCGACGCTCCGTTGATCAGAATCTTTTGCCCTTCGTCAATTTTGGCTTTTTGCAAATTTTTCATAGCTGTCAGCGCTCCGGCCGGGACAGTTGCAGCTTCTTCGAAAGACAAGTTTTCGGGTTTGATGACTGCCTGCCCTTTTTTTTCCTGTGTACCTTCTTTGACCTTTTCGGGCAGGCAGATATATTCGGCATTTCCTCCCAGGGTAAAGCCTGCCAGGGCAAAAATCTCATCCCCTTTTTTGAAGGTCTGAACATCCTTGCCAACAGCTTCGATCACACCGGAAACTTCCATCCCCGGAATCAGATTTTTCTTTGGCTTAAACAACCCAAACACCAGCCTCACCAAAAACGGATCAGCTCTTCGGATGCGAGTGTCGCCTATATGGACCGTGGCAGCGTGGATCTTGACTAAAACCTCATTATCCTTCGGCTGAGGTTTTTCAATTTCTTTAATTTGAAGGACTTCGGGCGGGCCGTAATTGGTGTAGATGACTGCTTTCATTTTTTCCTGATTATTTCGTAAATCACCGCTCCCCGAAGATCGCCAATTACCAGAAAACCGAAGAAGA
>QQUB01000777.1 GCA_008501835.1 Bacteroidota bacterium | reverse complement strand
GATCAGAATATCAAGCAGTAATTCAAAACTTTCCTTTTGCTGGGTTTTATCTGCAATAGGGGGTAAAGGGTAATTATCATTTACCACAAAATCATCAGAAGTTTGAAAATGATTAACCACCCGAAAAATGATAACTCCCCAAATGCCAACTACCATGACCAGGAGTACCGCTGTCAACGTTTTATTTTTCTTCATACTTTGGGTTATTCAATAATAAATGAAAACAGATCACTTGGTACTGATGCATTCCCAGCTTGATCAAATGATATTACCTTCCAAAAATAATCTCCTGGAGTCAGAAAAATTCCATTTCCATCTAAATCGTATTCCATTGCCTGGAGGAAAACCCCAAGTAACAAGGAATCCTGATTAGAATCGTAATAAATACATAAAGAATCAGAAATTACATCTTCAGCACTTGTCCAAATAAGATCATCAGTTTGGTTTAAAGTAACTAAAGTATCCAGATCCATTGGGTAATCTAGCTGGGGAGCTACTGGGGGAAGCCTATCGAGTGTGAAACTTCTTTGGGCCCAGGCAGTGAAAGTGTTAGTGGAGTTATTTTCAGCTCGTAATCGCCAGAAATAAATTCCATCATTATCAATTGAGGTACTGAAAAAAGATTCAATTACTTCTTTTTGAAGTGAAATTGAGGTGAAGTTTTCATCCCCAATTTGTAAGATGTATTTATCTGCTCCTGTTAATTCTTGCCAGGAAAAAAGAATAGATTCATTATTCATAAATGAACCCTCTGCTGGGGTAAGTAATTGTACATTTTGATTGGATAAATCATTGGACAAATTATCAACAACTGTAATTGTTCTTGTCTCGCAACAATCTGTCTGATAGGCTTCGTTTAATCCAACCACATTCCATTCATAAGTGCCATCATCTAAAAACCAGGAGAATTGAGTGTCTGTAATAACGGTATCTAAAACAACTTGAACGATTGAATCAAAAGATGGAGTGACAATTTGTAAACTGTACTCATCAACATCCGTTAATGGATTCCAAAAAAAGGAAACTTGATTTTCATCAGTTTGAAAGTGATCAGCAGGTGCAACAAGATTTATCATTTCCTTTGAAATGTCCGGTACAAATACATCCCGACATCCTTCAAATAATGTAATTACAGCTACGAGTGTAAGCAGTTTAGTTTTCATGAGTCTCTTGTTTTTTATTAATGTTTTGAATAAGCAACTGACATTCTAAAAATTCCTTTTTTCTTCTTCGATCTTTTTTCATTTCAAAGTTTGCTGAAGCAATGTAACCTACCTTTTGTTCAGCTTCCAAATGATATACTAACCTAACCAAATCAAGATATTTTCCTCGAACCCGAACAGGAGTAGTTATGATTTCATAACCTTCTGCTTCTTTCCTTTTTTCGGGATCAAATCCGAGAAGTTGTATGCCTTCTCTGCTACAAAAAGTATTTACTCTTTCAAACAACTTTTCCCTGTCATAATCAATGTCATCTACATCATTACCGAGCAGTGTTAGTCTTTGCTTGATTGACTGTATTTGCACAGGAGCATCCTCAGCTTGTTCAAATGCTGCTATATTTTCCTGATAAAATCGGTAAGCTTCAATTGTTTTTTTGAATCCTGCGAAATAGGCAATGATGAGTAAAAGGAACAGTCCTGCTAAAAGGAAAATGACTTTTTTTTGAGCGGAAGTTTTCTTTAGGTTTTCAAACATGGAATTGTGGTCAAAAGTGAATTAATGGAGCATCTAAATTACAAAATGTTTCTTACTTGACTTAATTAATATTACCCAAAAACATAATGTTAAAATTTTTGAATTTTCCAATAATTTATCGTATTTTTAGATTTAATAATTGAATACCCATTCTAAACGATTAATGACCTAAAGATTAATCAAAAAATAACCCCGGCTTTATCTTCTGGTAAAGTTATATTTTTTGATAAAAAACCGTTTCATAATTTTAAGAGAGCAGGATTTTGAGTGTGCATGCACTCAACCTAAAAGCAGTTGTGGTAATTGTTTTTTGAAACATTAAACCCCTTGTGTGTTTTCAGATGCACATTGGAGAGGTTTTATTGACTACCATATTTTCTAATTTCTTAAATACTTAAAATGAGAACTACACCCTTCTTTTCTTTGCCGTTCCGATAACTTCTTTTTGAAGAATATCAGTGAACTTGTTTCAGCCATTTTTTAATTCTTCTGATTATTAAATGATGCTCTCTTTGTAATGGATAGATTGAAATCGCTCTCAATCTAAACAGATATTTTATGCCACAACATTTTCTCAAAAAAACACCATCCAAAAATGAAAAGGAACTTTCTCAGCATTTTATTTATTATTCCCTTTGTAATTTTTTCTTTTTTCGTCAATGGACAGACCATTGACTTTCAGGCCAAAAACTCTTTTGGCACGCCTGTAACAGGACCTTCTCCTACTGCTGCTGCTCTTGGAAAATATGGAGAAATCCCTGTAAGTCATTACACCGGAACACCCAATATCTCCATTCCTCTGTACAAAGCCACAGGAAAGCAAATCTCCTTACCTCTAACACTATCTTATCACGCGGGAGGCTTTAAAGTTGATGAGGTTGCAGGAAACACAGGACTTGGCTGGTCATTGATTGCCGGAGGAGCCGTAACACGCACCGTCAGAGGTCACGCCGATGAAAGCCCGAATGGTTTTTTCACCCTGCCTATTGCCAATCCTCCTTCTTCCCAGGATTTGAAGAACGCAGCGGATGGCACCCTGGACACCGAACCTGATATCTTTTATTTCAATTTTGCAGGATATTCAGGAAAGTTTGTTTTTGAACCTGATCATGATTTCAATGACCCAGATGATCAACCAGCACTGATTCCTTATCAGGATGTTTTGATTGATGTAAATTCCAGCCTGGACTCTTTTATGATTACCACTCCTGATGGGTATATCTATACATTTGCTCAAATTGAAGAAACCCAGGTGGAAACCCAGGGCTCCGATATTTACCCTGCACCGGTTCGTTCAGCCTGGTATTTAACCAGAATCGAACACCCCATTTACAATGAGGAAATCCTTTTAGAATATAATGAATTTTATGACCTCAATTACATTTCCAGTTTTAATGAGGCTTCCTATGGTAAACCACCTTTTGAAATTGGCGATTGTAAACCCTGTTTACAACATTATTCTCAAAACCTGGGATTAAATTCCCTGTCAATTTCTTATCAAACCTCCATTGGTTATTACCTGACCAAAATCACCACTGCCACATCAACTATTGAGATTGATTACCTAGGTGGAAGGCTGGATTTACCCGGCGGGAAAATGGTTGATAAAATCTCTGTTTATGGAACGGATGGAACCACCCGTATGAGGTATTTCACTTTTGCCTATGATTATTTCACCGCAACAGGCTACAACATTCCTTCACTTGAAAAACCGGAACACAAAAAAAGGTTAAAACTGCTTTCTGTTTCCGAGCATACCGGGGATGATTCCCTTCCACCAAAAGTACATTCCTTTACCTATTTTGAAGGAAGCCGATTTGATCTTCCTCCACGTCTATCCATGAAACAGGATCATTGGGGTTTTGCCAATCAAAACAGTGCGAGTACCTTAATTCCTAAAAATCTTGTTTTTGCCGAATTTGCCAATGGAGCTGATCGTTCACCTGATGCATCAGGGTCTCAGGCAAATGTTCTGAAGCAGATTACTTATCCTACAGGAGGACATAGCAGGTTTGTTTTTGAAGCACATCGCTATGGTACTGTGGATACGCTTGATAATCCGACTTGTCTTTTGGAATATGTTGAAAACCCTTTGGTATATGCCGTTGGAGATCCGAATAACTCTCCGGTTATAGATACTTTTTCTGTTGATATTGATCAATTTACTACCATCTCTTCCTATTTATATGGTCCTGTACAAGGCGACATTGTTGGTTTTGCAATCATTGAAAAAAAAGATGGAAGTGGAAACTGGCAAAGTTATTGGAGTGCTCCTATTTCTGAATTTGACAGTCAAAATCCACCCCAGCCGATTCAGGATGAAACAACAGTTTTGTTGGTAGAAGGGGATTACAGGATATACATTGATATAGTCCCCGGAGAAACAGCCAGAATATCCGTTCCAACCCAGTCCTTGATTTGCAATGACCCTTCCCAGGGAACAGATGCAATGGCCGGAGGAGTTAGAATAAAACAAATTATTCATAATGATGGAGAAAAGGATATGATCCAGACCTATGAATATCTGAATCCCAATGATTCATTGAAATCCAGTGGTGTGTTAATCCAGCAACCCAGGTATTTTTCTGAATTTGCTTATATTGCCATAATTGCCTGTACTCCATATGACCCTCCACAAAATTTTCCTTGTAATTATCCTATGGCCAGTTCTGTTAGTAAATCTCCTCTTGGAGCTACCCAGGGCAGTCATGTCGGTTATTTGAATGCACGAATGTATTACGGCACCAAAACAGAAAACGAAGGTTACAGCGATTTCACTTACTCCTTTGATTCTGATCAGGGACAACCAGGTTTTCCTTTTGGAGATATCACCTCCTATGACTGGAAAAGAGGACATCTCCTGCATCAAAAGGATATTTCCAAAACAGGTGCAACAGTTAGAGAAGTAACCAATGTTTATGATTTTCGGGAACAACAATCTTTAAACAATGAAGAAGTAACGGCATTCAGGGTGGCCAACTTTTATGCCAACTCATCAAACACTGCTGGTAATCTTCAAGTTTATAAGGACTATGAACACCTCTCCAGGTGGTATTATCTGACTCAGACTACCGAGATTCTGGATAATGTGACCAAGGTTATTGATTATGATTATGATCCGGCGGGGAAACACACCAATCCAGTAAGCATTTCAACAACGAATAGCGATGACATTGAGCATGAGCTTAAATATTACTACGGTACAGATGGTCAGGGAGCAAGTTGTCTTGGAAATAAGCATATTATCAACACCCCCTATAAAATAGAAAAGATTGTTGCTGATACCGTAGTGAGTGGATCAAGAACTGGATATAACACCAGTTGTGAACCAATTCAGTTTTATGAAATTTTGGAAGGAGGCAGTGAATTATTGCGAGGAAGCATTAGCAGTTACACAGCTGATGGTTTTCCTAATGATTACACTAAAATGGGTTTTGCTCCTGAAGTATATACCTGGGAGGATGGTCTAATGACTGAAAAAGATTTCCATTCATGGCATTGGGAATATCAGTATGATACTATCCGGCGTCTTCCCATTTATGCAATGGATATAGATAGCATTGAAAGTTATTTTGCCTATGATGGCTTTCAGCGATTATCCAAGGGAGGCACCAGGGTAAAATCGGGAGTTTCAAGTCCTGATGCAACAAATACATCTGATTTTCATATCCATAACACCTATTCCTATACCTATGGTTCTCCAAATGTGGTTTCTACTCAAACACTATATTCAGACGGACCCACACAGACCATAATTCAAGAACTTGACGGCCTTGGAAGGCATTTTCGAACTACTCATAATGGAGTAATAAAAGAAGAACTGATCTTTAATGAATTTGGTCAGGTTTGGAAAGAACAATTCCTGCCGGAGGAAGAAGTTTATGGAAAGACCTGGAAGTTTTATGAATATGATGGCTCTCCATTAAACCGGGTGGTGAAAACAATTTTCCCCGATGGTAATTTCACACAAACTCAATTTGGAAACGAGGGTAAATATTACAAAGTAACCACTTTGGATGAGCTTAATCAAGCCACTTCTGTAAATACTGATATTATTGGTCGCCAGTCCAGGATCACCAATGCAATTGGAGGAATTACCTCTTATGAATATTATAATCACGGTGGAGTTAAAAACATTCACCCTCCATTGGGAGATCCGTATCACTATAAATACGATACCCGAAAACGATTACAGGAAAAAACCATCCCTGGCGGTGGAACGCAAACTTTCACCTATGATGATGCCACTGATTTATTGCAAACAACCACTGATGCGAATTTGAATGTTCTGACTTTCGGATATGATGATTATGGAAGACAAGATTCTGTTTGGTTGACAAATGCTTCCTTTTCACAAGAAATTATCAAAACCACCACTTATGGTGAAAGTCAGGGTGGAATTAATGTAGGTAAGGTAATGCAAACCACTGCCAAGGTTTTGGATGGTAGCGGAACGGTTACCAATAGTTTTGCCTATGATGACTATGGAAGAGTGAATGAACAGTCAGACAGTTATCCGAAAAATGGAGGACTTCCAGGCACAGATAAACATTATTTCCAATACAATCACCTGGATTGGTTACTTGAAAACACAAGAAACCATACGGCTCATTTAACTTTCAGGGTCTTTTCCAATAATGAATATGATGATTTCGGTCGGTTAACTTCGACTTCAGCTATAGCACCTGATGCACCAGGATTAGAGGCTAAGGGAAGCCAGGTAGTTATGGAGTATAATGACAGGGATGAAATGACCTTCAAGGGACTTCAACCTTTTGGCCCCCATTATTTAGAGCCGATTGATTATGAATATCATATCAGAAGCTGGTTGACAGATATTAATAAAACCCGGATTCCTCTGGCGGATGGAACAGATAAATGCGGAGACCCTGTCATTCAAAGTCCAACCCAGATTCAGGTGGAAGAAACAGTGGATTTTTCTGAACTGCTTGATTTGATTTGTCTGGGAGAAGATATTGCCATTGAGGATATTGATCCTTGTCAGGAGGGTGAATGTCATACGGCACTTTGGGATTATTATGTAAAATGGACAGCAGATATTGGGCCCCATCTTGTAAGTATTACTTCTTCAACAGGACAGGTTCTACCGCTGAATTTATCAGCTTATGTGCTCTCGGAATCTTTCCCTCCAACGGATGGAGATACATTGGAAGCTGATATTGCTTCTGCTCTCACACAACTTGGATATGTTTATGGTGAAGTGATCGTACGAACAGCCCATTCTATTTACGATATCAGTATCACCATTACGGCGACAAATTTTGACTTTGGAACAGCCTGGGTTAAAAAGGATTTAAATGATCCGGCAATACCTATGCAATTTTATGATCCGTATAATCCACAATCGGTGCTTTGTGAAGAGTTGGAAGGAGGTTTTGATAATACGATTCATCCTGATACGGTAGTTGCACAGGCTGATGTTTTGATAGCTGCTGCAGATACTTCCAATCTGACGATTCCTGATGTTTTATATCAGGTAGGATTTTCCAACGGAGAAAAACGATGGTTGTTTTTACAGGAATTATCCCAAATTCAGGGAGTTTATACCCGATTGGAGAGAATCCATATTCAGGAAACAGATGAAAAGTTGATAACCAAACTGGAAGGACAATCAGAATCAGTGGTACTACTGAGCACCTTCCTTAACCAAAGGACAGATACTCTGGCAATTGAATGGGTGGACAGAGACACTGCCGGAGGAGATTGTGATCCTCAACCACTGGGATGTACACCTACAGAAATAACACAGCAAAATGCTTCGGTGGAAGACATCAAAGTAGATATGTGTAATCTGGATGTGGAAAGTTTGAATTACCCTGTGACCCTTCACCTGGTCAGGCTATGTGATGGAACAACAACCTATATCCTGAGCAGTTTTATCACTGATATAACAGGGACATATGTATTGGTGGATAGCATAGAAGTAA
>QQUB01000736.1 GCA_008501835.1 Bacteroidota bacterium | reverse complement strand
CGAATCAAAATGATTGACGCCCGCTTCCTGACCAACTTCAATTTCAGGAGCAATTTTTTTGATGAGTCGATCATAATGTTTTTCAAGTCTCCGGTCGACAAATGCTTCCAGCAACCGAAGATTATTGTCTACTTTTTCGACTTCCGCATCCTGAATAAGTAAAAATTTATACCCCATCTTTAAAAGGTCGCTCATCAGATATCGAATCTTTTTATCCTCGAAGGGCTGCCCGGGAAACAGTTGTTCGAAAACCCTGGGTTTTGCTAATTGTTCAGGGTCAAATGCGGGGTATTGTTTTTGAATAATGGCAAAAAACAGCATCAACGTCTTGCTTTTATTAAAATAGCGGGAAGCAAGAAAGGATTCAAAAGCTTTGATCTCGACCGGAGAAAAAGTTCTTAATAAAGAAATAATCTTACTGTTGGTCATATTTTTAGAAAAAGATTTTTCCGACAAAAAAACACAAACATATTTAAAATTAAATTATTTATATATCTTAATACGCTGAATATTAGATATTTAATTAATGCAATTAAATTAAAACACAAAAAATACCTAATTTAATTTACGACAAATTTAAAAAATTGTTTTTGTGAGATGTATACTTTTTTTACATATTTGAAACGTTTAGAGGAAAAACATCTGAGTGGATAATGTCTGTAAGTAAAAAGCGACTCTACTTCTCCTGGTTCTTCTTGAGCCTTGCCCTGGTATTAAACGGTCAGTACATTTGGCCGGGAGACGTGAACAATAATGGAATTGTTAACGGTATTGATGTACTATATCTTGGTGTTGCCTATGGCAGTACGGGACCAACCCGCCCCGGTGCGAGTACAAACTGGACACAACAGGATTTGGGAGACCTTTGGAGCCTGGATTTCCCTGGTGACCTGAATTATGCCTACGCGGATTGTGACGGGAACGGAGAGGTAAACGAAGAGGATCTGGACGAAGTAATAAAAGATAATCTTTTCGAAACGCACGGAACGCTTATTCCGGATGAATACAGCATCGGTTCGCCTGGAGAATCCCCTCAACTTCAGCTGGTACCACAGAACAATAATGTACAAACAGGTGAAATGGTCATTTTTGATCTGATACTGGGAGATGATGAAAACCCTGTGGATGATTTTTATGGAATTGCCATTACATTGAAATACAACAATGATTTTATTTTCTTTGGAGAATGGGAATTCGAAGATGAAATTAATGCATGGTTCGATCCTTCAGGAGATAATTCAGAATATCTTGACGAAGCCGACGAATCTTCTGCCCGTATCGAAGTAGCTATCACCAGAACAAATCAGCAAACCATTTCAGGACAAGGGAAACTGGGCGAATTGTCCATTGTTATTGAGGATATCGTATTTGGCCTCCAGGATAGCCTGAACCTGGAAGTTGAAGCTATCAGACTGATCGACAAAGATTTAAATACCCTGGATGTGGTTGGAGACAGTACATTTGTAATCGTTTCTTCACCAAGCCAGGTACACACACACTTAAATGAAACAGCAATTTCCGTTTTCCCCAATCCGGGCAATGGAAAATTCACGATACAATCCACTCAACCGATCACCGGGTTTGAATTGATTGACCTATCGGGTAGGCAAGCCTCGTTCGGGTCTTCAATTCAACCCGGTGGATTATCCGCTACTATCTCAATTGACAAAACAAAAATTCCCTCCGGTATTTACTTTCTAAAAAGTTACACGGATCAGGGAATTGTGATTAAAAAACTGGTCTTGGAATAATTATAGTTTTCCAAGGTTCATTTGGTATTATTTTTCATGTTTTTGATTAAAAAAAAGTAAATACTCTTTATTTTTATAATCATGCTATTGAAAAATAAACCTTAATAAATTAGAGCTATAATTTTATGAGCAAAACAGTGCATGGTATTTATATTGGTGTTATGGTGGCAATAGTTATTCTCACCACGATGTACCTTATTTATGCGGGAATGGAATATTACAATACCCCTTTCGAGGAAAGGTTTTATCACCCGCGCCATGACTGGTTCAAACCAAGTGGGGCTTTTGGACACGGGTTGGGAATTATTGGCACTTTGATGATTCTTGTGGGGGTCGTTTTGTATATCGCCAGAAAGCGCTATAATTTTTTATCCCGCTTAATAAGGTTGAAATACCTGCTGGAATTCCACATCTTCCTTTGTACCCTAGGTCCGATTCTGGTTTTATTTCATACAGCCTTTAAATTTGGCGGTATAGTCTCCATTGCTTTTTGGAGTATGGTGGCGGTAGTACTGAGTGGTGTGATTGGAAGGTTTATCTATATTCAGATTCCCAGAACTATCGAAGGAAGAGCCCTGAGTTTAAATGAACTAAAAAATATGAAAACGGATTTCACCAATTCGTTTAATGAAAAATTCAATATTGACCTCAAAACCAGGTTATTGATCGTGAATACAACCAGAGAGGTGAGCGATGATAAAAGCAATGTCTCGATCATCCAAAACTATTTCAACGGCAGAAAAACCCTGAAATTGATCAATAAGGAATTAAAAGCTATCCAACTTCCCAAAAACGACCGATTATCTATTCTCAAAATGGTGAAAAATGACATTTCCCTTTCGGGAAGAATTGCCAGACTACAATCCATGCAAAGATTGTTTAAATACTGGCACGTTGCTCACCTTCCATTTGCACTCATCATGCTCATAATTGTGATCATTCACATCGGCATTACGCTTGCATTTGGATATAAATGGATTTTCTGATGGAAGTAATAATTGAAAAAATTTTGATCTATGGCTCAGCTTTTTTGTTGTGCGGAATTGTAGTGTATTTCTATTTGAGAAATCAAAAAAAGAATTCGGCTATCATCGAACAAAAAGTTGCTAGTGCCAAGGAAGAGGGACTATTTGAACCCGTTTCCCTTCACCCTTACATTGACCTTAACACTTGTATTGGCAGTGCTGCCTGTGTCGCAGATTGCCCTGAAAAGGATATTCTCGGAATCATAGATGGTAAGGCTACCGTCATAAAAGCCTCCAATTGTGTTGGTCATGGTGCCTGTTTTCATGCCTGCCCGGTAGAAGCCATTTCCCTCAGGATCGGGACCGAATCCCGCGGGGTTGATCTTCCACACGTCAATGAACGGTTTGAAACCAATATCAAAGGTATTTACATTGCCGGCGAATTGGGAGGTATGGGCTTGATTAAAAACAGCGTGGAACAAGGTCAGCAAGCCATGACCTACATTGCCAAAAATGGAAAACCCAGACAACCCGGCGTGCTTGATGTGATTATCATAGGCGCAGGACCCGCAGGAATTTCAGCAACCCTTTCCGCTAAACAACATGGACTGACCAGCAAAACGCTGGAACAAAATTCACTGGGAGGTACTGTGTATACCTTCCCAAGGGCAAAAATCGTAATGACCGCCCCTATGAATCTGCCGTTATTTGGAAAAGTAAAACTCTACGACACTTCCAAAGATGAATTACTCAACCTTTGGAATGAGGTTATCACCAAACATGGTATTGAAATCACCGAAAACACAAAAGTAGAGCTGATAACTCCCCTTGCGGACGACACTTTTAAGGTCGTAACCAACAAGGGAGAAGAATTTATTTGCAACAATGTATTACTGGCCATTGGCCGCCGGGGAACTCCAAGAAAACTGAATATCCCCGGAGAAGACAAACCCAAAGTTGCTTACCGGTTACTCGAGCCGGAACGAATCAATGAGAAAAAAGTAGTAGTTGTGGGCGGAGGTGATTCAGCCATAGAATCTGCATTGTTATTAAAGGATCAAAATGAGGTAATCCTCTCCTATCGAAAAGATAAATTTTCCCGTTTAAAAACAAAAAACAAGGAAAAAGTCTTTCAGGCCATGGAGGACAGTTCACTAAATGTCATCTTCAACTCCAACTTAAGAGGTGTCGAAGACGAAACAGTTTTACTGGAAACAGAAGCCGGAAAAGAAAATATCGAAAATGATCTGGTTTACATTTTCGCAGGAGGAGAGTTACCGACCAAATTTCTTGAAAAAGCCGGTGTTCAGGTCACCAAACGATTTGGGTACACCATGAAAAAACACTTGTAGGGTATTAAAAATATCCTGTTCATCAACAATAAATAGGTTTTTCTTGCCAACAAATGAGACATTCAACAAATTCTTTAAACCTAAAACATTTTAAGATGAAAAAATTAACAACTGTTTTGGCAATTATTATTCCCCTGGCGGCCTTCCCGCTTTGGAATAATATATTGAAAACTCCAACTGGCATGGAAAAAGCCGGTCTTGTCTCTGAAATCACGGGAAACCTAACCATTGAAGGAAATCTGGATTTAAAAAATGAATCAATAAACCCAGGATGTTCTCCGGGAAGAATTGATATCATCGGAAATTTTTCAATGGGAAGTCAGGCGGTTTACAAGGCTGAACTAAAGGATCTTTCAGGGCCGGGCCTGGGGCATGACCAGATTAATGTTTCTGGAAATATTACCCTCGGCGGAACTCTTGAAATAATACTTGACGGATATTCCCCTACCAATGCTGATCAATTCGAGATCATGGCATTTGGCGGGACCCTGAATGGTAATTTTACAAATATTATTTTACCTGCTTCCATGTCTGCATGGATGATAGATTATGGAGTGATGAATCCCAACAAGGTGGTCATCCACGGTCCAAACAGTCCGCTACCAATAGCATTGCTGAATTTCACTGTTGACACCAAAAACAATGACCATATTTTATCCTGGCAAACAGCGGCTGAATTTAACAATGATTATTTTTTGGTGGAACACAGTACTGCCGACCAGGAATTCAGAAGTCTTCAACAAGTAAGCTCCCTGGGCAATAGTAATACGGTTCAATCATACTCCTATACTCATATTAAACCGTCAACAGGAGATCATTACTATCGTTTGAAACAGGTAGACAAAAATGATGATTTCACCTATTCTCACATTATCTCAATAAATATGGATGAAGGAAGCCCCATCAATATTTACCCTAACCCTTCATCGGAGGTTTTACATTTTAGTCAAAAAGCTGATCTGGTAATTATTTATGATTTTACAGGAAAAGAAGTTATCAGGGCAAGTAACATTGAATCCAACATGAATATTTCCGGTTTACCCGACGGAACCTATGTGGTGGATATCAATAACGGTACTTCCAGGCTTAGTCTTGTAGTAGATAATAAATGATAAATTATCGACCTACCTGACACTATTTTAAAACCTCATCAATAAAAATATAACATGAAATATATAATATTAACCTTATCTATCGGGCTTTTCTTCAGCCTCCAACAGGTCTCCATGGCACAGTGCTCCGGGGATAATACTTTTTTAGGAACTATCGATAACGATTGGGATAACCCTTCCAATTGGTCTTTAAATTGTGTACCGACATCAACCATAACAGGAAGACTGACTATCTCGGCAAATTGCGTGAACAACAACTCAATAAATTACACTTTCGTCCAGGGTAGTTTCCTGGAGGTTCAACCAGGTGTGAATTTTTCTAACAATAATAATGGCAGCTGGACTTTCAACGGCACATTAATTAACGAAGGAGATTTTTCCATTTCAGACCTGACCAATGATGGTCAAAACCAGGGAGCAGGAAGCTTTTCCGGGAATTATTCACTAAATGGAACTATGGAACCAGGCAATGCCCCCCCTCCTACCTGGTCATGTGGTGACCTGTTATCATATGCCGGAAAGGATTATGCGACCGTACAAATAGGCGGGCAATGCTGGATGGCTGAAAACCTTAACATTGGAACAATGCTGGAAGGTGTATTAGAAAGCCACAATAACGGTGTAATTGAGAAATATTGTTACAATAACGACCCTTCAAATTGTGACATTTATGGAGGGCTATACAGTTTATATGAAGTATTGGGTTACAACATTCCTCCTGCCGGAACCAGTAACCAGGGCCTTTGTCCTACTGGCTGGCATATACCTACAGACGATGAATGGATGCAACTTGAAGGAACCGTAGAACCTCAATATGGATACCCTGACCCGGAATGGGAAAAACTCGGATTTCGTGGTTCTGAAATAGGTATAAAACTGAAGTCAACCTATGGCTGGAATAATGGAAACGGTACTGACGAATTTGGGTTTAATGCATTACCCGCCGGACAACGTGATCACGATGCTTCCGGTTTCGATTTCTACCACCAGGGAGACATCGCATTTTTCTGGTCTTCAACTTTTTATCTTCCCTTTGTAGCTTATGCTAAGGAAAGGCAATTATGGGGGATTTTAGATAATTCCTACCGTGGAAATGAAGTTACCGGACTTGGATATTCAGTGCGCTGTATTAAGGATTAATAATGATCAGGTAAAAGTCGGTTTTCCTGAAATATTGTACGACATAATATGGATTGATTTGAAAATCGACTTTTATCCTCTTTTACATTCTGATAATTGATAAATTTTTAATTTTTGAACATATTTAAAACATATCTTACTGTCCTGGCTTTCCTGCTATCTCTTTCCGTTTTATCTGGACAAATTTCCCCCGGTGACCTTGCCCAGGCACACGCTGATCTGGAAGGGATGAGTAATTGCACCCTGTGCCATGAATTGGGAAACAAGGTGACCAACGCCAAATGCCTCGATTGCCATAAAGAAATCAAATCCCTGATAAACCAAAACAGAGGTTTTCACGCGGACAGGGAAGTTCGCCGTCAGGATTGTTTCGAATGTCATAGCGACCATCACGGTCGTAAATTTGATATGGTCCGCTTCGATGAAGATAATTTCGACCATAGTCGAACAGGTTATGAACTCGAGGGCCAACACGAAGTGATAGACTGCCGTGACTGCCATGCACCGGATAATATCCATGACCGGGACATCAAAAAACGCAAGGGAACATTTCTGGGACTGGACAATGAATGCCTTTCCTGCCACGATGATTATCATCAAAATACTTTATCTAATGATTGCGCAAGTTGTCATAACATAGAATCATTTCGCCCCGCTCCCAAATTCGACCACGATAAAACCAATTACCCTCTCACAGGGGGACATGTTGAAGTAGATTGCAAAGAATGTCACCAGGTCACTACAAGAAACGGCAAGGAGTTCCAGGAATTCACAGATATCGCCTTCCACGACTGCGTTGCCTGCCACGATGACCCACACAATGATCGAATAGAAGGAAAATGTGCTCAATGTCATACCGAGAGTTCCTTCTCGAATTTCATTGGCAGAAAGCGCTTCAATCATAATACCACCGGCTTTCGATTAAAAGGAAAACACCGTTCTGAGGACTGTTATAGTTGCCATGAATCCAATAGGGATCCGGCCTGGATCTTCCAGGACCAGCAAGGGATCGATGAAAATGAATGTAATAAATGCCATGACGATTTCCATGAAGGAAAATTCGGTAGTGACTGCGCCAAGTGTCACCAGGAAAGCAGTTTCATCGAAATGAAAACGATGGACTTCTTCGATCATTCCCTGACGGATTATCACCTGGAAGGAAAACACATTGGTGTTGATTGTAAAAGCTGCCACGAAGGCCGGTACACGGAACCTATTGACTTTGCCCAATGCCAAAACTGCCATGAAGATTACCATCAGGGGGAATTTAAGAACAATGGGTTTTCTCCAGATTGTGTGGAATGCCACTCACTCAACGAAGGATTTGAATACAGTTTGT
>QQUB01000095.1 GCA_008501835.1 Bacteroidota bacterium | reverse complement strand
TACCATACCTACTTCTTTGGGTTGAAGGTTGATGCGCCTCAGGCTATCCGTCATTTGATCTGCCTTAGTGGAAAACTGCTCATCTTTTGTCAATGCCTGAACACCGTCAGCAATTTTTTCACCGAAATGATTTTTCAACTCTTCAAAGGTTGTTTTGGTATCTTCAATAACATCGTGCAGAATGGCCATTTGGACTGCATAATCAAGATCAAAATCCGGCTCATGCTGATAAGCAAGCAAGATTTCCATCGAGACGCTGGCCAGATGTAGCAGATAGTTGGCTTGAGAGCCGGGAAATAGCTGATCATGATGTTTTTCGCCGGCAAATTTCATGGCTTTTTGGTAGAGTTCTTGTGTCATATGCTTTTGTTTTTTTCATAATAGAAAGGCCTAAAGGCCTGTCGTTGTTGCAAATTATTCTGGTCCCCGGCCTGAAGGCCGGGGCAATTGAGGCCGGAGTAATTGAAGGCCGGAGTAATTGAAGGCCGGAGTAATTGAAGGCCGAGACAATTGGTTCTTCAAATCCAATGCAGTTTATTCATTTGCGCCGCCCTGAAGGGCGGTGTAAAGATCAATGGCAAATCCCCAGGCCTTTAGGCCTTTCCTCAAAAAATACCCCAAAAAATGTCACACTTGGACATCTCGTGGCTTTTATATATACAGGCCTTAGTTGATTACGCCGATTTCTTAACCCTTAAAATTCAAATGTATGCCTTTTCTCAGAATCTGGATTCACGCCGTTTGGGCAACTAAAAGTCGCTACCCTTATTTAAAAAAAGATATTCGATACAAGGTTTTTCAACACATCAAAGAGTATGGTCAATCTAAAGATATTTATGTTGACCATATTAATGGACATATTGATCATGTGCATTGTCTGATTTCTATGAATGCTAATCAGAATATAGCAACTATTATGAACCTATTAAAAGGAGAATCTTCCTCCTGGATCAACAAAAACAAAATCACGTCAAAATATTTTGGTTGGCAGGACGAGTATTTTGCTGTATCCATTAGCCATTCTCACAGGAACAGGGTTCGAATATATATCAGAAATCAGGAACAACACCATTTGAGAAAAACCTTCGAGGAGGAGTACCAGGAATTAATTGACAAATATGGTTTTGAATGTATTTTCCCTGGTTCAAAAAGAAAGGCCTGAAGGCCTGTCGTTGTTGGCAATTATTCTGGTCCCCGGCCTGAAGGCCGGGGCAATTGAGGCCGGGGCAATGAAACTTTGATTAATTCAATCATTATTGCTTCAAAAACGGATCGGGGTCTAGAAAAAACATTTTTTTCCACCCTTGCGGGCTGTTATCTGCTCGCCAGGGGTATGGAAAAGTCGTAATAATTGAATAATGTAAATGGGCTGGAGTGTTTTCCGCATTACCCGTATTGCCAACCGTTCCTAATTTGGTGCCTTTCCTTCGAAAACTTAGCTTATTGCAATCTATGGTATCCAAATGAGCATAATAATGCAACCTCCATTTCGAGCCTAACACAACTACTATCTTTCCCCCTCTTCCTAAACTACCCGCATAAATCACAATCCCCGAAGTGGCAGAAACTACAGGAGTTCCCCTTTCAGCAAAAATATCAATCCCTTTATGGGTTACAGATTCTCCCCAGGGGTAATACCAAAATGAGTCCTTGTTCCAATCGAAACCGGAAGCTCCTTTAACGGGAATGATTATCTTTTGGGGAAGTAAAAAGCCCAAAACAATAATTGATAATAAGATGATCAGAATTCGTTTTCGTTTTGGTTTTTTCATTTTTATTACTCAAATAATGTTTTTTTGCATCGCCCTAAACTATTGCGCCGCCCTTTAGGGCGATGTAAAGATCAATGTCACCCCCAGGCCTTCAGGCCTTTCCCCTAGCGCAACCCGGAAACCTTCACCGTCCACACATAATTACAAGGAGGTTGCTGTTGTAAGGATTTCGGAATAAAAACCGAAAACCCAGCACCTGCTGGTTCCCATTTCAATGATTTTTTACTGCCGAGCAAAGTAACCTTGGCCCCTTCTGCCGGTTGGTGAGATTGTATGGTGATTGCCTCAGGCATTTTATTTTCTCCTTCTTTACAGAGATAAAAGAAGTAAGCATTGCCATTGTCCTGTTGGGTCATGCAGATGTTGTCTTCCTTGTACGGAGGCAAAACCTTGCTGTTGTAAATGCCTTCGCTATTGACATCCATCCAGGCACCAAATTCCTCCAAAAGGTCATAAGCTCCCTGCTGGAACTCCCCCTCGGGAGTTGGAGCGATGTTTAGCAGGAGGTTTCCGCCTTTGGCCACGATGTCCACCAGCATCTGAATGCCTTGCCTCCCACTCATGTATTTTGCGTTCTTAGTGTGGGACCATCCGCCTCCGGAAATGATGCAGGACTCCCAAGGATATGGAAGTTCCTTTTCAGGAACGCGGTTTTCTGGTGTGAGGTAATTTTGATTCTTACCATAAACCGCTCTGTCCACTACAATTAGCCCAGGTTGCTTTTTTCTGGCCTTTTGAACCAATTCATCCATTCTAATATCCTGGTTAATGATCCTGTGTTTTAAATAACCATTTTCTTTGCCGGCAAGTGTGTTTTCATACCAGTGATTGATCTGGCTTTTAGGTGTTTTGGCCACCCAGCCTCCATCCAGCCACAAGATGTCCATTTTACCGTAATCGGTCATCAATTCCAGGATCTGGTTGTGGGTAAATTCGATGAATTTGTTCCACTTTTCAGGATTCGCTTCCGGCTCATAATTTACGTTTCGGTCCCTTGGCGGATATTTCGGATCCCAGTAGTAGGGAGAATGCCAATCCGGTTTGGAAAAATAAGCACCGGTCCAAAGACCTTCAGCTCTGAAGGCATCAAAGATCTCCTTGGCAATATTACTTCGAGGGTGAGAAGAGAACGGACATTTGGGGTCAGTCACCTTGTAATCCGTGTATTTGGAATCAAACATGGAAAAACCGTCATGGTGTTTAGTGGTAAAGACCACATATTTCATCCCAGCATTTTTGGCAGCTTTGGCCCATTTTTCCGGAGTAAATTTCGATGGATAGAAAGTCAGTTTCAGGTTTTCATATTCTTGTTTATACAGGAAATAATTATCCGGGTTGGACCCCATTTTTCGTTCACACCATCCATATTCTTCTGGGCATAGCGACCAGGATTCTACTATCCCCCATTGGCTGTAGGCTCCCCAGTGCATAAGCAATCCGAACTTGATATCCTGCCACTGGTTCAGTTTTTCTAGCACCAATGGATCAGTTTCAGGAACATACCTGTTATCATGCTCCTGGGCTATTGTTATCATTGAAAAAGTGGTGAAAACTAAAAGCAATAGGAACTTCCGCATATTGAATGGATTTTCTTATGAATGGTAAAAGTCTTCAGCTAAAATATATAGACTGAAGACTTTCAACTGTTGACTGCCAACGAAGAGCTAAACCTCCTTATTCTGCTTTCCGAGTTTGGAAGCTTCTCTTTTTCTAAGCAGATCTAAAGCCCGGGAAAACATTTGTGATTCTTCTTCTTTTCTTTGTGAATATAGCTGCGCCATTTTTCGACCACTGGCAAACTCACCACTACGGTGTAAACCACGCAAAAAAGATTCATATCCTTTTCCATGATGGTAATACCCCATCGGACCTATCTTGTAACTTGCAACAAACTCGTTACATTTGGCACATTGAACAAAAACGCGGTCCCGTTCTCCCTCCTGCCGATAAAGAATGTTCCTCACCTCATCTGACTGGCAATTTTGGCAACGTTGAAGATGTATTTCCATAATGCATTTGTTTGCTGTTTTCAAAAAAAATCAAAAATTGCTCTTCACTTTGGTTTAATTTCCTGTGGTTTAAAAAAACAATGGAATATATGAAAAACTTGCCACAAGGGTTAATAAAAAGGATAAAATTGTTACCAATAACCCCGGATAAAGCATATCCTTGGTCTTGAGCATTCCGGATCCAAAGGCAACCGCGTTGGGCGGTGTACTCACCGGTAATGCCATGGCAGAAGAACACATTATAGAGATCACAATAGTAAGTATGAGCTGGTTTTGAGGCAACGATATCGCTACAGGGATCAGCAAGTTGGCTGTAGCCGTATTACTCATGAATGTGGTCATCAATGCAGCAACCACCATTAACACCATAACTGCTATGAAAAATCCACTTTCAATAGGTAAGGCTCCGGCTATAGTGTCTGTCAGTCCACTCTGGCTGAGGCCAACACCAAGGCATAATCCACCTCCAAGCATAAATAAGATATCCCAGGAAATATTTCTAAAATCCCGTTGATTGAGTAACCCAAATCCAAATGCAGCAATCACAACCATCAGGCCAACCGTACCTGAAGAAAGACCGGTAATGCCTCCTGTCAGCCAGCCAAAAACCGTCAATAAAAAGAGCCCCAGAACAAAACGCTGCTGCGGTGAAAGTTTTTGAACTTCTTTTTTCTCCACCTCGATCTTGATTCCTTTGGATGGAAAGATGATCAGTAAAATTCTCCATAACAAAATCAGCAAAATCAACGTCAGGGGAATTGCAATGATCATCCACTCAATAAAAGAAATATCAAAACCTTTTTGATTCAAATATTCAATAGCAATGGCGTTGGGTGGCGTACCAATTGGAGTTCCCATTCCTCCAAGGTTACAAGCAAATGGAATGGCAATAGCCAAGCCTTTGGAAAAAGTGGAAGTATCAGGCAATTTAGCCATTATTGGCCCTACAATGGCAAACATCATCGCAGCCGTAGCCGTATTACTCATCCACATGGACAAGAAGGAAGAAATCAGAATAATACCAAACATGACTTTGGAAGCATCTTCTCCCGTCCTCTGCAACATCCAGTTGGCCATTCGCCGTGCAAGCCCATATTTATTCAACAGGATGGATAATACGAAGCCTCCCATGAACAGCATGGTAATATCCCCGAAGAATGCTGAAAGGAATTGTTCCTTCGTTGTCCCAAGTCCCGCATTTTGCATTATTGGCAACAGCCAAATAATACTCAGAAATAAAACCATCAAACTGGTCACAAACAAAGGAATGGTCTCAAAGACCCACAATATGGCGGTAACCAGTAAAATGATCAGCGCTACCTCTTCAGAGGGAGTAATTCCTAAAAATTTTGTGAAAAAATGAGCCTGATAAAGTGCCAGTAAGATCACCATTATCAGGAGCACAGGAAGGTTATCCTTCTTGAACAATTTCAAGTGTCTTGAAAAATCCATGGCCATTTTGCATTTTCGATTTTCGAAATGGCATTTACCTGATTGGGCTAAATTTACAGGGGGCGAAGTTAGGCATTACTATGAAAAATCAAACCTTTTTTGTCATTAAATACACCTTCAAAAGAGTGTACTATACATGGCGAAATCCATATAAACTTTTAACTTATTGTCAACTATACACTATATTGATTTCATTCTTGTGTATAACCATAAAAAAGGTGGCAAAAACCACAATTTTCCATTTATGATTTTAGGAAAAAATATGATAAAGCAATGACTTTTTTAATCATTAAAACCTGTCTAATGATTGAAAAGAACTAAACCTATGAGTTTAAAAATGGAGATTTCAATAAAACTCAAGGACAATTTTCGTCCACGAGCAAAAGATTTTATGGAGAAAATACATAAACCTTTAAAAATGTAATTACCCCCCAATACGACATCTTTTCTAACCTAACGTACCACTACAACTTCTCCACTTATGGTTTTCAAATTGCCATTTTTAAATTCAACTTCTACAAAATACACATATACCCCCTTATTAGCCTCTTTACCAAGAAAAGTGCCATCCCATCCTGGTGCATAATCACTCGCTTCGAAATTACTTGCAGAAAACACTACAGCTCCCCAGCGATTAAATATTTTAAAGGATTTGATGAAACCACCCTCTGGTCCTGGATAAACCCTGAAAATATCATTTATACCATCTCCGTTAGGAGAAAATGCATTCGGAATATAAACGCTCTCTTTCAACTCACCTTCGCAGGGTATACAAACCGTTCCATCACAACTTAAAATGGTCTCCGTATCATTAATTGTATTCGGATCCCCATCATTACAGGGCTGCTCAGTTGTTTCCCCAATTTCGCAATCCAGCAATTCACCCTGACACGGAACGCATACACTACCATCACAATCCAGGATGATCTCTACATCATTAACCGTACACGCATCGCCATCATCACAAACCACTTCAGTGGTCGCACCGGTATTACAATCGACTGGAGTACCCTGACAGGGTACACATATACTGCCATCACAATCCAAAATTGTCTGAACATCATTGATCGTACACGCATCGCCATCATCACACGCAACTACCGTCGTAGAACCTGTATCGCAATCTACTGCAGTACCCTGACACGGAACGCAGATGCTTCCGTCGCAATCCAATATCGTTTGTACATCATTGATCGTACAGGCATCGCCATCATCACACGCGACTACTGTCGTCGAACCCGTATCGCAATCTACTGGAATACCCTGACACGGAACGCAAACGCTTCCATCACAATCCAGGATCGTCTGAACATCATTGATCGTACAAGCATTTCCATCATCACAGGCGACTACCGTCGTCGAGCCTGTATCGCAATCCAACGGCGTACCCTGACACGGAACACAGACACTACCATCACAATCCAAAATCGTCTGCACATCATTTATAGTACAGGCGTCTCCGTCGTCGCACGTTACTACACTCGTCGAACCCGTATCGCAATCTACTGGAATACCCTGACACGGAACGCAAACGCTACCATCACAATCCAGAATCGTCTGCACATCATTGATCGTACAAGCATTTCCATCATCGCATGCGACTACCGTCGTCGAGCCCGTATCGCAATCCAACGGCGTACCCTGACACGGAACGCAAACGCTTCCATCACAATCCAGTATCGTCTGCACATCATTGATCGTACAAGCATTGCCATCATCGCATGCGACTACCGTCGTCGAGCCTGTATCGCAATCCAACGGCGTACCCTGACACGGAACGCAAACGCTTCCATCACAATCCAGTATCGTCTGCACATCATTGATCGTACAAGCATTGCCATCATCACACGCAACTACCGTAGTTGAACCTGTATCACAATCCAACGGCGTACCCTGACATGGAACACATACACTTCCATCACAATCCAGGATCGTCTGTACATCATTGATCGTGCACGCATTGCCATCATCACACGCGACTACTGTCGTAGAACCAGTATCACAGTCAATCGGCGTACCCTGGCAGGGTACACATATGCTGCCATCGCTATTTAATACCGTCTCCACATCATTGACCGTACATGGATTGCCATCATCACATGCCTGGGTTGTAGTGGGTGCCGTATCACAATCTCCAGGTGTACCCTGGCATGGGACACAAACACTGCCATCACAATCCAGAATTACCTGGACATCATTAATCGTATTGGGGTTACCATCGTCACATGGAAGCGTTGTAGTAGACCCCGTATCGCAATCCAGAGGAGTACCCTGGCAGGGAATACATATACTACCATCAATATCTAATACCGTCTCTACGTCATTGACCGTACATGGATTGCCATCATCACACGCCTGGGTTGTAGTGGGTGCCGTATCACAATCTCCAGGTGTGCCCTGGCATGGGACACAAACACTGCCATCACAAT
>QQUB01000324.1 GCA_008501835.1 Bacteroidota bacterium | reverse complement strand
AGCACCTGGGCGAGAATCCAGACAAAAGTAAAAATAACCAGCAAATTAGCATTGAGGTTGGTGGTTTCACTTTTGGTGATCGGTTCACAAATCAGTAATACAGCCATGGGCATTGCCATGGAGAGTATCACATGAATGATGGTCATCCAATTGGATAACTTGACTTTTCTGAATAAAAAGTACATCAATCCCGCAAAGACCAGGTAGAAGGAAAAAATCACTCCCAGATGAAAGGTAGAAATGACATAATAACTATCGGACAGTTGAAAATCAAGTGCACTATCAAGATTGAGATAAAGTGCCAGGGCCATTACAAAGGGCACGATACCCCACAAATAATTGAAAGGCTTTTGGAGTAATCGGATCATTTTTTTGTGTTTATGTGAGTAATCTTTTTCAGGAAAGAAACCTCCGAGGTTTAAAATCCGGAGTGCGGGAATCTCTTTATAACTTTCAGGAGTTTCCTATTCCAAAACCTCGGAGGTTTTTTCCCGGTCTACTGACCATAATTTAAGGGAATAATCCTTGAAAAACAACCCTGAATACCTGCTTATTCCTCTCTTTTGAATTCAAACGTATAAGCGGTTGGAGTTTCATTTTCGATACCTTTGATCGTTCGATGGTATTCGTTTTCGGAAACGAATTTATAAATCACCACACTGGGGTTTTTGTAATCTGTATTTTCAAATTTTATCACATCCTCCCCATATTCGACCATCTTAAAGATCTTCGGGTTATTGTCTTTAATAATTGTGAACAGAATAAAATCCGCTCCAACAGATTCCATTTTGGAGGAAGCCTCATACAGTACTTTCCCATTTTCGACATATCTGGACGTCTGCATGAGATGTCCATCAGCTGCAGCACTCCACGTTTCATTGAGTACCCCGTCCCAGGCTTTGGAAGACCAACGGCCGGTGAGCAACTTTTGTACTTCGGGCAATCCGGGAAGAACACTTTTTGTGCGGAAAGTGGTTTCCAGGTAAATTTGTTTCCAGCCTTCCTCTTCATATACCCCAACGATAAAATTGTAAGTGGAATCATTGACATATTGCCAGCAATCAGTTAATTGTGCATCGCCATAACTGTATTGGTAAAAGATATCCTTTCCTTTCGGTAAAATCTCTCCTTCTGTGAGTCCGCCAAAAACATCAAATTCCCAAAAGCGTATTTTTTCACCATCAGTATCTAATTTGCGAATACCGAAGTTTCTCCAGCCATAGGCCGTTTGTTCCTGATTCGTGTATCCTTTCGATTTGGCCAGGATGATCTTTCCATCCAAAGCTGGTTCGAAGGTAACTTCCTGCTTGAATTTACCTCCATTTCCCCAGGCGGCTTCCGCTTTCCAGGTTTTATTCATTAAAGGGGCAAAGGTTTCCTGTAAAAGAGATTGACTATTAAGAGAAGGTGATAAACAAATGATTATCAGGCAAAGAAATACAAGCTTTTTCATCGGGTGGAAATTTAATTGTAAAACCTAAATAACTCAATTTACGATGCACCTTGAGCAAAACTCAAAATCAATTAACAACTAACAAATAGGTCGGTTTTATCCCTTTTTCTTTTGATAATTGTCTTTTGAAGTTTGTTTTTTGTCAAATTGCGATTTAACGTAACTTAGGTTAAATATATGGTTTTTACAAAAAAAAAGGCCGATCCCCAGTTACGGGAATCGGCGAGATAATTAGTTTGGAATGTATTTTTTGGCTTCAGGTGTTTGCTTGTATCTAAAAAAAGTTTCTATCGATTGACCACAAATCTACTCATTTGTACGGAATTATTTCCATAAAGTTCCAATCGATATATGCCTTCCGGTAAATTATTTACAGGAATTTGTTTGATTCGTTCGCTTCCCGACAATTCCATCAAAAATGCCCCTACCTGACGACCATCCGGAGTATAAATAAACCCATCGATGAGCTCTCCAAGGTCCAACTCTTCAAGGGAAACATTAATCACATCTGTGGCAGGATTAGGATAAATGGTCAATCCAGCTCCTGAGACTGATTTTTCCAGTTTTTCTTCTGAAAGTGCTGGTGATATACTATGAGAAACTGCCGCACTGAAACCATCGACACTTTGAATGTGAATTCCATATTCTTCGACTTCCCCATATCCGTAAGTACCACAAACCGGAGGTAGTGTACCATATTTCATCGCAATCCTCATTCTGGTGATTCCTGTTACCGCGTCTTCAGGTATTTCAACCTGGAGTGCTAAAGTCCCTTGAATGGCTCCACCGGCATAGATCTCTTCTCCTTCATCCGTAAAATCGTAATCCCCATTGAAGTCGATCCACACACGCCAGAATTCTCCAAAGGCAGTTGCTGAGAACCCGGGTTCAGCTTCCAAAGAATAAGTGTTGCCTGTAATTGCCGGAAATATGGTACTTGCATACAAGCCAAGACCACCATCCTTACCGGTAACAACGGACTCTCCTTCCCAGGCTACCCTTTCGATCCATTCATAATTCGTATTACTGCCTCTGAGCAGGCAATACTCTCCACCGCCGACATTCACTTCTCCCATAGCCTGGCAACCAGTGGCATCTGTAACCGTAACATTGTATAGTCCGGCCGGAAGATTCTCCAAATCCTGGGTCGTCGCGCCATTAGACCAGGTATACTCGTAAGGTGGAACTCCCAGCGAAACCTCAAGATCCACACTTCCATCATTCCCCTCCAGTGCACTGAGACTCGTGAAGTTTAATTGCATCGGCGAACCAATATTGACATCAAAATCCACCTGCTGAGTACAGTTATTAACATCTGTTACCGTGACGGAATAATCACCGGCAGAAATGTTGTAAATGTTATAACTGGTTTGTCCTGTATTCCAAATGTAGTTGTAAGGCATATTTCCTCCCTGCACGAAAAGTTCAATCGAACCAGAGTCACCTCCTTCACATCCGGCATCAGACACAACGCCTTCAACTTCAAGCATTTCAGGTTCATCCATGGAGACGAATTTTACTCCATGGCAACCATTCGCATCAGATACGGTTACCTGATAATCCCCAGCTGCCAATCCAAATACTGTAGGAGTGGTAGCTCCGGTACTCCATACATACTCATATACGCCTGCGCCTCCGGTTGTAGAGGCCAGTATTACTCCGTTTGCAGCCCCAAAACAGCTCGGGCTGACCACAGTGGTCGTCAATTCAAGGTTGTTGTTCTGGTAAACCATAGCTTCCGCAGATTCCAAACAACCATTGGCATCGACAACCGACACTTTATAAATCCCGGCTTGAAGGTCATTAATATCGGGGGTAGATGCACCGGTATTCCAAAAATAATTATAGGGAGGCAACCCTCCTGTGACTTCCGTCAAAACAGATCCAGCTGTAATGGTGCTGCAATTGATATCGACCGGAGTAATATTAATATTTATAGATTGGGGCTGGGTAATGATCACACTGGTGGATAATTGTGAATTCCCATCCACAACAGTAACGGAATGCAGTCCTGCGGAAAGGCCTGAAACACTTGATCCGGTAGCTCCATTACTCCACAGATAGGTGTAATTTCCAGTCCCTCCAAGAGCTTTAACCGTAATGGCACCATCATTCCCGTCAAAACAGGAAACATGTTCTTCGCTCGTAACATTCAATGACAGATCCCCTTCTGTATTTTCCAGGCAGAAGTATATGGTTTTTATTGCTCCAAAATCTCCCCCTGAAGTAAGCACATTACCATCCTGTCCGAGGAATTCATAATATCCGTCACCGGAATCACAGCAAATGCCATCGCCATAAGCATCTCTAATCTTCAAAGTATAACAACCATAGGGAAGGCATTTCTGGATTTCGAGATAACTGTTCGGGGGTAAATAATCATATGGTCCCCCCATGGCCACCACAACTCCATCGGTATTGAGTACTTCCCAGGAAATTTCACCAGGGTAAAGGTCAAACTGGAAGTTAAGGCCAAAATTGGCATTACAGGTTTGATGGATATATTGCCTGGCATCAGCCCTTATACCTTTGGAGTTTTCATCGATGACCGCCCGTACACTGTACCAATTACTTTCCCATAACTCAACAGGGAACAACAAGGATGTGCCATTCGTCTGGCCGATCAATTCCATGAATTTTTCACCAATGGCATAAACCTCATAAGCATTGGCCCCGGGTACGGGATACCATGAAATGAGGGCTGTGTTATCATTGACGTAATCAAAATCAAAAGCAGGCACGCCAATTATAGTAAAGTTGCCTTGTGAATAGGCTATCTCTTCACCTCGCGAAACACGCACAAATGCATCCCCGGTAACTTCCATGGGTACATTCCAGTTGAAATACCTCAAATGCCCGGGATGATCTGGAACAATGGTTTCCCACGTTTGCATTGAATCCAGTGAGTATTCAATATGGAAGGTACCTTCATCACCCCAGGCATCCCAACGAATAATTTCTTTCTGCCCCGGAATAAATCCTTCTCCTTCAAATGGGTAAGTCACTTTGATTTCATCTTTTACGAAAGCGTAAACGACATAGTATTCCTGCGGGCCTTCAGGGATCAAATGCCCTTTCACCCTTAAAGTATAAGCCCCTGCCTGAGGGTTATCGATGATGATTTCTTCCATATTGTTCACCCGGTCATAACCAGGGTATGCAGGTAAGGTGAGGCTGTCATAATGAGTTGCATAACTCAGAACACTGGGAAGATAAAACTGACCGGCACCTCCCTGCAGGGAAATATCTATATCGTTCACCAAAGCCTTGGAGGCCATGGCAGAACCTGCCGGGTCCGTCCAGTAAACCATAATCCTTGCCTGACCAATTTCTTCCGGAATGATGATCTGGTGAAAATCCTGATGGGCATGTTCTATGTTTTCTGTCAGGAATTGTTCCTCCTCCAATACTTCAAGAGCACGTTCAAGATGTATTCTTCCCCAACCATGTTCGTAATCAGGGCCACGTCTTCCGAGATCTTCAGCAGAACAAAGCATCATAGCTTTGATGAGTCCTGAAGCAGGAGAGTTTCCTTCGTATTGTTCCTGATAGGCTTCATACATCATGGCCGCTGATCCGGCGATCACCGGAGAAGCTGCCGACGTTCCGCCACCTACCTGATAAGTATTGTTCTGGCCGGTACTCAAATTGCCTTGTCCTGGCGCCACAATATCCGGTTTTATCCGGCCGTCATGGGTTGGCCCACAACTACTGGTAACCCGAAGGCTGTCATTGTAATGTACATTACCGACTGCAATTGTATTCTTTCCCGCTTTCCTTCCACCGGTAATGTTGCCGTATCGCGTCATGTCCTCATCAGCAAAAATGCCGTAAACTTCGTTACATCCGTCAAGGCCGCGGTTACCTGCGGAAAAACAATGGAAAAAACTATTGTTATCAAAAACCTGCTGGTCGATTTCTTCTGCAGTATAAGTGTAATATCCGCCACATCCTTCTCCATAGGAAGTAGAGGTGATCTCAATTCCATAAGTGATATAGTTTGGAACTGCGTTGACGAAATGAGGATTACCGTCAATATCGAACAGGAAAAGATCTGCTCCGGTAGCCATTCCAACACCTTTTTGGGAAATATTTCCGCATCCGCCTGCGAGTCCTGCAGTCATATCTCCATGAGTTCCAACATCTGTGGTGGTAAAATCTGTAATACGACCCCGGAAATCTTCATGGGCCACCGATCCGTCATCTGCAATGCCGATAGGAACACCTGCTCCGGTGAGCATATTGCCCACGAAAGAGAGATTGGCTCTTGCAAGAGTTCTACCACTTAAACCTTCTGCTTCAGGATCACACTCCTGCGGAACCACAGCCATGACCATAGGCAGGGAAGCGAGTTCGGTCAGGTCCTGTTGTTCAACCGTCATCTCAACAGCTCCATTTTGAAAATCCAGTGCTTCAAAACCAGCTTTTTCGATCATCTTTCTGGAAGATTCCTGTGAGATCTTTGGAAAGAACAATGTTTTTACCCTGATGCCTCCCTGGTCAATCAGGCATTGTGCAAAGCTGCCGGTTTGCAGTTCTGGTGCCAGTTTATCCTCCGGAGACAATTCAATAACCGCCCTTACTGGAAGGGTATTCAGATCAATACCCACCGGCACTCTGGCCAACCAGGCATAGTTAGGAATGTAATCCAGTAATTCGATGTTCGCATCCTCAAGATCTTTTGTGACTGCCCCATTAGGGACATCATAAAATTGCAGGACGCAATAGAAATGACCATCAATGACCTGATCAGCGGTCAATCCAGACTTGACGCCTTCCTCAGGAATGGTCTGCCCGCTATGAACAAATAGATCATAATTTTGGCCAGATAGATGGAATAGGATGCTGAATAACAGCAATAGTGTTACGCTTAGTGTTTTAATGTAAACTCTCATGTTTCATGCTTGAAAACTGACTTAATAAGTACAGTTTTCTCATAGTGTTATCATAGCGATAGGAAAAGAAGGGGGGGACGGTTGCTTTTGTCACCACTTTCAATCAAAAACACGAAACAGCATGGAAAACACCCAAGAGGAAGCTGACTGCTTCCAAAAAATGACATCCTGCTGTTTGTTTCTTAATTGAAGGGGTGGGGAGAAAAGCCTCGTTAATTATCCTGACGCAATTTGTTAATAATAAACAATCCTAAAAAGGATTGATTCCCTTCAGTAAATGTTGCTTTTAGAAATGTGTGGTGAGTGTATAGTGGGCAGCAACATTATATTAACAATAATCAAATGTAAATTAATTTAATGTAAACTGCAAATGGAATGCACTCACTCAAAGTAGAAAAATATTCAACTGGAAAGATATTATCATCAATAAACCACTGACAAACAGTGACATACTGATATAATTATTAATAATCGAAAGGAATGAACTTGAAGTAAATTACGTTATCAAAAGTTTACGGGAAGGCCGTAAAAAGGTTACATTACACATGAATTATTTTTCATATTAAATCCCGGAGGCATGAAAAAGCCCCAATTTTCTTCGGAAAACTGGGGCTGTCCAACAAGTTAAAAATATCTATTTTTCTCCTTGTCCTGTTCCGGAAGCAGGAGTTCCGGAAGGCTTATCACTCATGGACTTTATTTCTTTTGCTTTTTGCATTGGATTCTTTCCGCCCCCGCCATAACGGCCACTTCTTCGGCTTTTAAATACTTCAAAGCGAGTAGGTTCATACCGTTGTGGCCAATAGTTATTACTTCGATCAACATCAGCCGTTTCCACAAATGGGTCCAGTATGATCTCGGAAGCTTCTTTTTCAAAATAGAAAACCTTACTCACCTCATCTTCGGTTTTCAACCAAATCTCTGCAGGTATATAAACGACTTCGGAGGTACCGTCGGTGAATTTAAACTCCAATATGATAGGCATTACAAGCCCTCCGATATTTTCGAATTTGATGGAGTAATAATTTCCACCTTCATTAATCATGTCTTTTTCATCCTGTGACAATCCATCAAGGAAGCGTTTGTACTGCTTTTCATCGAGTACCGTTACATCCAGATCGTCGTAGTCATTATAAAAATCCAGCATCGTTGGATCCTGAGTAACTACTGTTTCACTTCCGTCCCGACGAATATCTCCAATATACCGTGGTTCATTATCTCGTTTGGCTTTTGCCAAAGGCTTTTTAACATTAGGATCTTTGGTATCAAACGTGAACCAACTTACTTCTGACATAGCAATATTCACGTTATCGGTGGTAT
>QQUB01000510.1 GCA_008501835.1 Bacteroidota bacterium | reverse complement strand
TACGCCAGTGCCATGTAATAATGCAAAATAAATTCAGTTCCATCGGAACGGCACAATTAGACTCCTAATCAATTAATTGTGTCGTTCCGATGGAACTAGGAATTTCTCAATTCCTAGCAAGGCACTGACGTACCATGCTATGAGATGCCGTCTCTCTGAGACTGGATTTTCGTAATAACACAACTAATTTGACTTCATTCCCGACCAATTGGGTGCGGGATGTACCAATTGCGCACCTTGCGGTAAAAAAAACATCAAATCCCATTCAAATACCCCGTAAGATCCTGATCCTTTTCCAGCCGCAGCTTCTTTTTTAACCGGTATTTCGATTTCAACACACTATCGGGCAATACATTGAGAATGGAGGCAATCTCTTTGGTCGTCAATTTCATGCGTAGAAAGGAAGCCAATCGGAGTTCATTATCGGTGATATCCCTGGTGATTGCCCGGAGTTTGTCATCAAAATCGTTATGTACCTCGGAGAAGAAACTTTTAAACACTTCCCAATCCTGATCCTCCGTACTTTGGCGCTCCAGCAGCATGACCAGCCGTCCGAATTCAACTTTAAATAATTCCGGTGATTGCTTGATCCTTTCCAGGTTTTCTTTCAGTTCCTGAATAAAAGTGCTTTTCTGAACCAGGTGTAATGTCTGGGAAGTTAATTCCTTCTTTTTATATTCAATTTCCTGTTTGAAAATTTCTTCCTGCTTCTCTCGTTCGATCCTGTTACGTTTAATTCGCTGGGTAAATCCAAAATAGAGCAATCCCGAAATGGCCAGGAAGGAAAACATTCCGATACCAAACAGGCTTTTCACCAACCGGTCATTTTTGGCCTGAATTTTTAATGTTTTGATCTCCTCCTCTTGCAAGGCAATTTCAGCCTCCTTCTTCTGGGTGTCAAATTGTACCCGAAGCTCCTCGATCTTGTCGATCTTTTCCTTATTAATAATAGAATCGCTCAACACCTTAAAGGCTTTATAATTTTCCAGTGCAAGAGAGGGGTTATTGAGCTTTTCATAAGCAGTGCTTAAATTCCGAAGGGCCGGTCTTTTTATGGAAATATTTTCGTTGTCTTCTGCGTAATGTTTAGCGTTATTTGCATGAACTATAGCTTTGGCAGGAGCACCTTTTCCAATGTATGCCTGCGCCAGTTTATTCTCTGCAATCGCAACTCGCCTTTTGGCATTTACAGATTTTGACAAGGCAATGGATTGGTTTAAATAATCTATGGCCTTATCATATTCTTTTAACTGCAGATAAATGGATCCAAACCCGGTAAGTGTGGCCGCTTCAATGGATTTGATATTATGCTTTCGGGTGAGTTCCAGACTTTTTTCATAATAAGGAATGGCAACCGCTTCTTGTTTCAACAACATGTACATTATGCCGATGTCATTTAACGCCTGAGCCTGGTAGTAATAATCGTCATACGCTTCATAGATCCTCAATGCATTTTCATTATAATTGACTGCTTTCTCCAGATTCCCAAGATTATGTTCCAGGGTAGCCAGGTGGTTATAACAATCTGCAATTCTTATTGAGTCACCCAGTTGTTCGAATAAAGCTAACCCTTTTAACACATTTTCCAGGGCGATGGAATAATAGCCCTTGTTTTGGTTAATTGTGCCCTTGAAATCATAGGCCAATGCGATGCCCATTGTATCTCCATGCTCAATGGTATTGGCAAGATCTAGATTATTGATACTGTCCGCTTTCACCAAATTTCCTTGAGAAAATTCGATTATGGCCAATCCTCTGTAGGCTTTGGATTTCTGGATCCCGTCATTGAGCTCTTCTGCAATTTCAAGACTTGAACGGTAATAATGTCTGGCGGAGTCCAGTTGATCCAGATTATTGTGATAGACGCCCAATTGGTAGTAACCAAGACTTATGCCCCGAGCATTATCCAGGTCATCTGCCATATTGAGTAATTCCGTTGCGTATTGCCTGGCCTTTTCCGGCGTACGGTACATGTAATAATTGATAATAGTATTGGCGGACTTTATCTTATTCGTATCTAAAGGTTGATCTTCAAAGGCTGTTTCCAAACTATCGATATTCAACACCTTCTGGGAATATATCGGCTGTAGGCCCATTAAAAGAGCCCAAATAGCAAAGGCAATGCTGTACTTCATGCTGGTCTGTTTTTCTGAATCTAAAGATAGCTATTATATGGACTTTTGAATAGGGTCCGGGTTTCACCAAAAGTAGTGCTGTCCATGTCGATAGAAGATCCTGACCATAATATCAGGACAAAAACGAAATATCAACAACTTGATAATCAGGCAATTACAAAAACACCATAGAACATCAAAAACACCCTTGTCCATACCCTGAGCTTTCGTTTTTATTATGGGTCGTCCATACTTTGTCCATACTTAAAATTAGCAGCCTGGTCCATTTCCCTATAGTTTTGAACCGTCGAAATCAATCGACCAATGACATTTGCGGTGTCTTAATTTATTGCAAAGAACTGCAGCCTTATTCAATTAAGTCCACCCATCATTATCAACGAATAAAAAATTAAACCATGAAAGATCGAACACAACAATTTCGGGTGCTGCTGTTTTTGGCCTCCCTGTTTATTTTAACCGGTTGCACCAAAGGCGACGACGACCCGATCATTGATGACGGGGAAATTGACCTTGTAAACGGCATCACTCCGGACGAGCTGGGCAGTTATGCCGGAGACCTGGGTTTATTGATCAATGCAAGAGATCTGGTAAAAAAAGGTTACAATGCAACTAAAGCTAACATCACCACTTCAGCTACCAAAGGTAATTACGACCAAACCATCGATATTGATCCTTTTACCAATCTGGGACAATTATCCATCCCTGTAGAAGGCCTGTCCGATGAGCAGGAAGCGGAATTGAGAAATGGAATTGGCTTAACGGTTCAAATACTCGACACTGCTGATAATGAGATTACAACAGAATCATACAGTGTCATAACATTTGAAGAAAATGGCAACCAATTGGATATAAATGCCTCTAATTTAGCCTACGATTTGCAGTCCCTAAATTTTAAAGATAACATGCGACACTATTTGCAACTAGTCGATCTTAATGGCAACTATAACAACAAAGTAGTCTGGAAGCCATCAAGTGCTTTGGATGATGGTGTCAGGCTGGAAGAAAGAGCATCCACCTTTAACGCTGGGACAACCAGCGAGCAATATTTTTTATACAAATTTGCAGGAAGTGATAATGAATTTGCTATCTATTCTTCCAATACCTACCGTTATATAACCATTGGCAACACCACCCGAACTTTCAGACAGTCGGGCGCATATTCATTTCCTGATGTAACACCCGAAAGCCTATCTGATGATTACAGGTTTATTATTGAGAAAACATCTAACGGATTATACACTATTAGCGGAGCTACTGACGGAAAACCTTTAAGACGCTTTCATAATAGTGGAGATATTAACTGGCATACAAATACTTCTGGCAGCATTCAATACTTCAGAATCATTGCATTAGATATTGAGTGGGAGGCCACTGAATTAAATACAGAACATCTTCAGCCAATTTTCCCAGCAGTTGAAACCTCATTTGGATTTAATAGTACATTGAAAAATTGCGGATCAGGTTCTCTGGAACAACAGGTAGGTATAGAACGTGAAGTGGAAACAACATATAGTACCTCATTGTCGGAAAGCATTGGTCTGAGCGGACGCGTTACTACAAGTACTGAAGTATCGGTAAGTGCTACCGCTGAAGCCAGTTTCTTTGGCAATGGAGGTTCCGTTACCGGAGAAGTTTCTACTGGATTGGAAGTTTCTGTAGAAGCCAGTTCGACAACAACTATAGCAAGTGAGCAATCGGTTGGTGAAACCCAGACTTTTTTCTCCACCAGGACAGTCACAGTGCCGGCCGGCAAAGCTTCTTTGGTCTATGATGCATACCAGACCTATTCCGATGTGCGTGTGCCTTATGTGAAGCGGATTCGACTCAAAGGCACCCATTCACAAACCGGGGAGGCCATAAAAGGGGAAGAAATCGCTACTCAGTTATACCTGACCAGCTTCACAGGAACCATTACTAATATTGGCTCTGACTTCGTTGAAGTAACCATAAGTGGCAACATGATCTTAGACAATATTGTCGACACCCAGACTGAGGTAAGGGATGTAGCTGCGGATTGTGATTAAAAAGGGAGTATGATTTGAAACCGATAAATCCCAAATTTTACTCAAAAGTAAGGTTTGGGATTTTTTCGTTATTCAAAACTAAACCTTCGGGGAGTGTCAAAGTCTAAACCCGAAAACAAACCAATAAATGAACATTCCTTTTAAACTATCTCTTGTTACCCTATCAATCATTTCCATTACATTTTTTGCCTGCAACAAAGAAGATGATCCGGTTGAACCAACAGTAACAGACCTTCCAAATATACTGTTGATCATAGCCGACGATATGGGCAAGGATGCAACTGCAGGGTTTGCTGAAGGCAGCATTAAGCCGACCACACCGAATATTGACAAGATCAAAGATGAAGGTTTGACCTTTAACAATCTATGGGTCAACCCGACATGTTCACCGACCAGGGCCTCCATTATCACAGGCAAATACGGTTATCGTACAGGAGTAAAATGGGCTAATGATGAGTTAGACCCATCCGAAGAGATTTTACATAAGTTTATCAAAGACGAAACCGACAATGCCTATTCGACAGCCATTATTGGTAAATGGCACTTATCCGGTGAAACCACCACCATTAATCCGGAGTCTTTCGGAATGGATTATTATGCAGGTTTGCTCAGTGGTGGTGTACAAAGCTACTATCAGTGGCAATTGACGGAAAATGGAGAAAGTACGGTCCAAACCCAATACATCACCAAGGTTTTTACGGACCTGTCCATAGATTGGATCAATAACCAATCAAAACCCTGGTTCCTGTGGCTGGCCTTTAATGCACCACATACGCCCTTTCATTTTCCTCCAGGTGGGATGCACTCCCAGGGCACCCTCCCCAATTACACGGATGGTTTGGACCCAATGCCCTATTATATGGCAGCTATAGAAGCCATGGATTTTCAGATAGGCCGACTTTTATCAGAGATCCCTCAGGAAGAACTCGATAATACCATCATCATTTTCATGGGAGATAACGGAACTCCCACTCAAGTGGCACAAGCTCCCTATTCCAGCTCAACTGTCAAGGGCAGTCTTTATCAAGGCGGGATTAATGTACCGATGTTCATTTCAGGCAAAGGAGTGAGCAGAACGGGTGAGGATAACCATTTAGTTTGCAGTTCAGATCTTTTCAGCACCATTGCCGAACTGGCCGGGGTTGGTGTTACTGAGGTCCACGACAGTAAAAGCTTTAAGGCACTTTTAAGCGGAACAACTGCCCATAGAGATTTTCAATATTCAGAATCGAATAATGGCATAAGGGATCTCTGGTCTATCAGCAATGGTTCATTCAAGCTCATTGTAAATGCCAATGGTGAAGAAGAACTCTATGACCTGGACAATGATCCCTACGAGCAAAATGATCTGCTGCAAGGTGGATTAACAACCGAGCAGGAAAACGCCAAGAGTGACCTGGAAGAAGAGCTTTCGAAGATTAGAATGTAAAATCTACCCCGCTGGCGGGGTCGGATATAAATAAACTGGTTTTGCCAGTTTATTTATATCCGGGGGTGGAATTTCACATGGAAATTTCACCCTATTCCTCAACCACCTTCTTCTTCCTTCTCCCTGAAAAATACATGATAACCCCGGCCGAAATAAACATTACCATACTATAAATACCTGCAGGAATGGAAAGTGTGAAATTGGCCAATACAGTTGAAGCAATCACAATGGCAAGCGTGCCATTTTGAATGCCTGATTCAATGGCAATGGTAATGGCTTGCTTTTGATCCAGTTTCAAAAGTTTTGCACTGTAATACCCGACCAATAAAGTCAAAATATTCAAAGCAACCGTAGCTCCTCCAATCTGAGGGAAGTACTCGACTATTGTTTCCCGCTCCTTGATGATGATCGAAAGTAAAATGGTCACAAATAAAATGATCGAAACAATCCTTACAGGACCATCCATTCTTATGGCAAAATTCTCCCTACGAGACCGTATAAACATACCTAAGGCCACAGGAATAATAACAATCACCAATACCTGTAATATCATACCCACTTCATCCACATCGACAGCTTGACCGCTATTACTGAAATAGTTTAACGCAAAACCCACATACAAGGGAATGGTAATTAAAGTAATAAAACTACTTACCGCTGTCAACGATATAGAAAGGGCAGTGTCCCCTCGTGATAAATGGCTGATCAAATTTGAAGTAACTCCTCCAGGGCAAGCTGCCAAAAGCATAACCCCTATCGCCAACTCATTTGGAAGGTTTAATAAATGACAGATACCAAAACCAATGGCAGGCAGGAAAATTAATTGATTGACCAGGCCAATTATCGTGGCTTTGGGGTATTTCACGATACGACGAAAATCATCCACGACCAGGGACAATCCCATTCCAAGCATAATGATAAATAAAGACGCGGGCAAAAAGATATCCGTAAGCACTGAGGATTCCATGTCAACAGGGTTTTAGGTTTTAAGAAGCTATTTGAATTTAACCCTTCGGTTTTGTTATGTCCCTTTTTCAGCCACTCATCGTCGCAAAAATCCTCATTTAGCGCTGCTAGACTCCGGTTTTTGCGCCTTGATTGACTAAAAAATGATCTATAACAAATTCCAAAAGTCAAATTCAAATAGCTTCTAAGAATGCACTAATTTAAACATTTAGATGAAGTTTTTTAATTGCGAATCGTTAACTTAGGGCTATTCTTATTATGAACAAGCCATAAACCGCCAAATTTTCTATTCCATAAGCAACCCTGAAAAACAAGCTAGGTCATTCTTTCAAAACAACCTAAATAACTAGTTCTTATGAAAACCTTTATGCTGACCATCCTCTTAATTTTTGTCATTTCAGCAAACAATCATGCACAAGAGACCGGTGTTTTCCCAACCGATAGCGCCAGTTGGAAACTGTATTATTTGTGTTATGATGGTGGAAATCCATACTATGCCTCCCGAACAATTGAAATCATTGGAGACACCGTTCTTAATGAAAAAAACTACATTGTTTTAGACGAATCCTGGGGTTTATTTTTTGCAAGAGTTGAAGACAACAAAGTATATTTTAAACACCCTGCTTTTCCTGATGGTAACGAACACCTTTTTTATGATTTCAACCTTGAGGTTGGGGATGTATTTCATTATCCGAATTCCTTATATTTATATCAAGATAGCGTCATTATTGAAGCCATAGACACCATTTCATTGCTTGATGGTTCCAACCGAAGAAGATTAAAACTGGCCACGACTTATCAAAATATTTGTGGACCGATGGATTATTGGGTGGAAGAAATAGGAAGCACTTTAATTCCATTCTACTTCATGGATTGTTTTGAATGCGGTTTAAGAGGATATACTTACACACGCAATAATGAATTATTGTATTCAAATACTCCCGTGAATCTCGAAGAAACCTCTGAACAACTCCAGGTTAAGGTTTATCCCAACCCTTCTAAATTCAGTTTTACTTTAGAATTTGAATCAGGAAAATTTACGGACATACGACTAATCAACCTCATGGGACAGGAGGTCTTCCAAAAATCAACTATTGAAAATAATGTTGAAATTCATATCCCTTCTAATATTCCGAAAGGGATTTATTTA